>JBKJLJ010000977.1:0-12016 GCA_046597015.1 Bryobacteraceae bacterium | reverse complement strand
TCTTCGTGGCGCTGTTGTTGAACCAGGCAGTGAGTTGGATGAGGACGCTGCCGGGTACGACGAGCTTGCGGGCGCTGATTTACATGGACGAGATCTTCGGCTATTTTCCGCCGACGGCGAATCCACCTTCGAAGCTGCCTTTGCTAACCCTGCTGAAACAGGCCCGGGCGTTTGGTATAGGCGTGGTGCTGTCGACGCAGAATCCGGTGGACTTGGACTATAAGGGGTTAGCCAACTGTGGCACTTGGCTGATTGGCCGGTTACAGACGGAGCGGGATAAACAGCGGCTGGTGGATGGACTGCAAGGGGCGGCGGCGCAGTCCGGATCGCAGATGAACCCGGCGGCGCTGGACCAACTTTTATCGAGCCTGAAGGCGCGCATCTTCTTGATGTCGAACGTACACCGGGGCGGCCTGGAGGTATTCGAATCGCGGTGGGTGATGTCGTACCTGGCGGGTCCGCTGACGAAAGCGCAGATTAAGCAGTTGAACCGGGCGAAGCCGGCGGAGGGCGGTGCCCCGCCGCCTCCGCCGATGCCGGTCGCGGCGCCGGCGGGTAATCCGCGGCCGGTGTTGCCGCCGGAGATTGAACAGCATTTTCTGCCCTTCCGCGGTACCGGCGAGGTGGCCTACCACCCGGTGCTGATGGGCGCGGCGAGCGTCCGGTTTACCGACCTAAAGACGAAGATTGACGTTACGCGGGACGTTCGTTTTCTGACGCCGCTGCAGAATGGTCCGGTACCGGTGGACTGGCAGCAGGCCGAAGAGACTGACGTCGAGGCGACGGAACTAGAGGCCGAGCCGGCGACGCGGGCAACGTATGAGAGCTTGCCCGAAGTTGCGGCGAAGGCGAAGTCGTATCCCGGCTGGAACAAAGACTTGGGGAACTGGCTGTTCGCGACGCAGAAGTTGGAGCTGTTCCGAAGCAACAACCTGAAGATGGTTTCTGAGCCGGAGGAATCCGAACGAGACTTCCGCATCCGGCTGAACGATGCGGCGCGGGTGGCGCGGGACGAGGCGGTCAGCGCGTTGCGGCAGAAATATACGCCGAAGCTGAACCTGTTGGAGGAGCGAATTCGAAAGGCCCAGCAGGTGATTCAAAGGGAAGAGGAGCAGGCGTCGGCGGCGAAGGTGCAGACCGGCCTTTCGATTGCGAGTGGGATTCTGGGTGCCTTTCTGGGACGGGGCTTCAATAAGTCGACGGTGGGGGCCGTGGGGTCTGCCGCGCGCTCGTTCGGCAAGGCGAGCAAGGAGTCCAGCGACGTGGGACGGGCGCAGGAGAATCTGCACGCCGCGGAAGAGGAAAAGGCGACGATTGAACAGCAGTTGCAGGAGGAGGTGGCCACCATGCAGATGAAGTACGACGCGCTGAACGAGGCCTTGGAGACGATCAACATCGCCCCCAAGAAGACCAACATTACGGTGAAGTTTTTCTCGCTTTGCTGGCGGCCCGAATAGCTACGGGACCCACTCGCCGACGAAGATATTGAATTCAAAGCGGCTGGTCGTTTTCCAGGAACTGGAGAAGACCAGCTTCTTGCCGTCGGGTGAAAACTCCGGGAAAGAGGTGAACCCGCCGAACTGGGTGATGGGTTCGAGGCCGGAGCCATCGACGTTGATTTGGTATAGTTCGAAGTCGCGGCCGTCGCATTTATGCAGGTTCGAGCTGAAGATAATCTTCTTGCCGTCCGGAGTGAAAGTGGGCGCGAAATTGGCGCAATTGTTGCTCGTAATTTGCTTGCTGTTGGAGCCATCGGCATCGCCGACCCAGAGTTCCATCTTCATGGGCGCCGTCAGGTTTTCCTTGAGCAAGGCGTCGTAGCGGGCCATGCCCTCGGGGGTGGTGGGGTGGTTGGCTCGCCAAACGATTTTTTTGCCATCCCGAGAATAGACGGCGCCTCCGTCGTAGCCCCGGGACTTCGTCAGCTGCTTCTTGGCCGTGCCGTCCGGTTTCATGCTCCACAGGTCGAGGTCGCCCGACTCCATGGAGGTGTAGATGATGCGATTCGTCTTGTAGTTGACGGTGGCTTCGGCGTCGTAGCCGGGCATGGTGGTGAGCTTTTTGACGATTTTGCCGTTGAGGTCGGCGACGTAGAGTTCATAGCCGGGGAAGACGCCCCAGAGGTAGCCTTTGGAGCGATCGGGCGGGGGCGGGCACTTCGGGCTGGCTTCGTGCGTGGAGCCGTAGACGACGTGCTTGTTGTCCTTGAGGAAGTAGGCGCAGGTCGTGCGGCCGAGGCCGGTAGAGATCATCTTCTGATCGCTGCCGTCGGCGTTCATGACGTAGATCTGGTCGCACTCCAACTTGTCGCGGGTCGATTGGAAGCTGAGGTGTTTCCCGTCGGGAGACCAGTAGGCTTCCGCGTTCTGGCCTCCGTTAGTCAACTGCTTAATGTCGCGCAGATGCTTGGGATCATCTGCGGCGGAGGCGGAGGCGGTAGCCGCCAGAGCAAGGAATAAGAGGGTTTTCATTGGCGTCCTTCGTAGAGGTTGCGACCGGCGACGAGCGCCTTCATTTTGCCGTCGGCGACGCTGCGTTGGAGCATCCAGAAGCCACAATCGGGGTGGACGTAGGGGATGCGTTCCGCGCCGAGGAGCTTGACAGCGTGCTCGATGCGGCGGGCGATCAGTTCGGGCGATTCAATTTGGGTGTCCTTGATATCGATGACGCTGAGGCCGAGGCCGATCTTCGGATCCAGGTCTTTGAACTGCTCGAGTTCGTCGTAGCCGCGACGGGCGAATTCAAGAATGTAGTGGTTGGCGTGCATGCCGTTAAGGAAGGGCATGAGGTCTTTCCAGAAGCCTTTTTGTACACTCTGGCCGCCGTAATTTCCGAAGCAGATATGAACGCCGCGAACGCCCTTGATGCCGGCGAGGACTTCGTTCAATGCAGGCAAGGCCCACTCGCGATCCTCGGGGTGGCCGCTGATATTGGCTTCGTCGATCTGGATGATTTCGGCGTCGATCATCTCCAGCTGCGCGCGCAGGACGCGGGCGATGGCCATGCAGAGCTCGTCGCGTTTTTTGTAGTGCCGATCGGTAAGCACCTTCGTCAACATGTGCGGACCGGTGCAGGTGAATTTGATTTTCGAAGTCGTGAGGGCCTTCGTGAAATCGTATTCGCGCTGCAAGTTCAGCAGGCCTTCGCCGACGTTGTCGAAGACGATGCCGGCGGGATCAGTGCGATAGGTCAACTGCGTGTCCGCGCGAAATTCCTTAATATCGGTGACCGAAAACTTCGTGCGGATGCCGGACATGCGGCTGATGAAGTAGTCGATCATGCCGTTGGTTTCCGGGTGGCTAGGGTCGAAGCGGTTCAGTTCGCCGTCGGCCACGACGTCGATCCCGGCGAGTTCCTGGGTCTTCAGCACCACCATAATCGCGTCGCGGAGAGCGCCTCGGGAGGTGTTGTTGAAGAGCCATTGTGGGGTCGGATAGCTGCCGACCACAGTTGTCAGGATGGACATAAACCTTCATTGTATCTAGATGGACCTGTTTGCTCTGTTTGCCGCTACCGCGCTTCAGTTCACTTCCCAGACGATCGCTACCGACCTGAAGGGCGGCTACCAGGTGATCGCCGTCGACATGAACAAAGACGGCAGGCCCGATCTGCTGGCGCTGGCGAGCGGGGTATCGGAGTTGGTCTGGTACGAGAACCCTTCGTGGCAGCGGCATGTGATCGTCACCGACATGAAGCGGATGATCAACGTATGGCCAATGGATGTGGACAAAGACGGGATTCCGGAACTACTTCTGGCTCACGCCTTCGAGAACGAGGCGGCCCGCTCGGTCGGAATCGTCAGCTACCTGCACTTCGACGGGAAGGTTTGGAATATGCGGGAGATTGATCGATTGACGACGAGCCATCGGCTGCGGAGCGCGAACGGTTTATTCATCAATTCGCCGCTGACGGGAGCGAGCGCGGTGGCCCCGGAGTACCGCGACCATACGCCGCTCGTCGCTTACGCCCCAGGTGATTTTCAACGCCGGCAGATCAGCGTCGACGACGAAGGGGTGGTCCACGGGATTTTCATCCACGATTGGAATCGAGATGGCCTGGACGACGTGTTGACGGCGAGCTTCAAGGGCATCTGGGTGAATCTGGCGCATCGCGACGGCACGTGGACCCGGCAGCAGATTACGGCTGGCGACCCGGCGCCGTGGCCGAAAAGCGGGTCGAGCGATGTGACCGTTGGCCACTTGCGAAAGGAGCGATTTCTGGCGGCGATTGAGCCTTGGCACGGCAACCAGGTGAGCATTTACCGCTACCACCGCAAGGAGTGGCAGCGGCAAGTGATCGACGATTCGCTGAATGACGGCCATACCATTCATGCGGCCGATTTCGATGGGGACGGAAGGGACGAAATTTTGGTGGGAACGAGGCAGGGCGGGCGGGGCGTGTATCTGTACCGGGAGGTAAAGGGCAAATGGACGCGGCAGGTGATCAGCGAGGGCTTGGTGGCGGCGGCCGGGTGTGCCGTGGCAGATTTCAATCAGGATAAGAAGCCCGACATTGCCTGTATCGGCTCTGCGACGGCAAACCTAGTACTCTGGACGCAACACTTTGGAGGCAACAATGATCCGCCGCTACGCTGAACTTTTCCCTGTTGACCTGGCCCCGGGCTGGCTGGCGATTTGTCCGTGGGGGGCGCTGGAATGGCACGGGGACCACTTGCCGCTGGGCCTGGACGGCATCGTGGCGGAGGGCTTTGCCGAACGCTTGGCCGAGCGCACGGGCGGCGTTCTGCTGCCGACCACGTGGCTCCCGATCACGACGTTGCCGCATCGTTGTTCGCTGACGTTTTCGACGAACCTGGTTCGGCAGGTGCTGGACGAACTGCTGGGGCAGTTGCATAGTGCCGGGGCCGCGAAAGTGGCCTTGGTGACGGGGCACTATGCGCAGGGTCACGAGCTCGAGTTCTACGCGGCGGCGGCTCGGTCGCCGCTGCCGGTTTACGCGGCGACGCCGCTGGAGCCGCTCGAAGACGAGGCCTTGCTGGACCACGCCGGGCAGCACGAAACGGCACAACTCCATTTGCTGCGGCCGGACCTGATTCGGCTCGATCAAATTTCGCCCGAGGTGATCCTCGGCGATCCGCCGCATCCGCCGTTTGCAGGCGAAGAGCTGTTTGCGCGCGCCCTGGATCGGTGGGAAGTCTTTCTCACCGAAGACCCCCGTATGTTCTACAATCGGCGGCGCGCCGCTTACCAGCCCTACGTCGACCGCTACCTGAAATCGAACTGGGAGCAGGCGGCGTCCGACTGGTGGGACGAGCACCAAGCAAAATAGAGTTATGGAACTTCGTTCTTATTCGCCGGGCGATCACGACGCTTGCGTCGGGCTATGCGGACCTTTCTCCGTGCCTGCCCACTTCGTCGTGATGGAGCACGAGGGCGCGGTGATCGGCTGCGGGGGCTATACTTCCGACGGCGAACTCGTACTGGGAACGATTCGCCCCGACCTGCGTCGCCAAGGCCTGGGACGTTTTTTGCTCCTCGCTCGCATGCGGGAATTGGCTAAGCTGCCGGGCATTTCTCACGCTCGGTTGCGGGCCCCGGCGGGGTACGAGAGCTTCTATGCCAAGCAGGGCTTCAAAGCCGCGGGGCCAGAGGGGGAAATGCAACTGCGGCTGAACGTTTGCCCCTAAGTGACCCCGTCGCGTTCCGGACTGCAGTCGAGATAACTGCGGGATTTCAGGACGGCGCGGAGGCGGACGACCGCGTCGCGGACCTCTTCGAAGCTGGTATAGATGGGGGCTAAGCCGAAGCGGATGAGGTCTGGGGCGCGGAAGTCCGGGATAACCTGATGTTGGTCAATGAGGGCTCGGGTGATCCGCCAGGCTTCGGGATGCCGAATGGAGACGTGGGAGCCGCGTTGGGCCGGGTCGCGGGGGGTGACGACTTCGGTGCCGTAAGGGGCGAGGAGTTCGTCATGAAGGGCAATCATGTACTCGGTGAGTTGAATCGATTTGGCCCGGAGGGCGGGAATGCCTGCCTCGATCGTGAGGTCGAGGCCTGGCTCCATGGCGAGCATCGAAAGGACCGGTGGGGTACCGACGAGAAACCGGTCGATGCCGGGGGCGGGTTCGTATTCAGGGGCAAAATCGAAGGGCCGGGCGTGGCCGAACCAGCCGCGAATGGGATTGGCGAGCTGGTCTTGCAGGTCTTCGCGGACGTAGAGGAACGCCGGGGCGCCGGGGCCGCCGTTTAGATATTTGTAGGTGCAGCCGACGGCGAGGGCCACTTGGCGCCGAGTGAGATCGAGCGGAAGGACGCCGGCGGCGTGGCTAAGGTCCCAAAGCTCAAAGCCTCCCCGGTCGAAGTCGGCCAGAGCCCCGGAGCGGAAATCGACGGCGTTGACGAGGCGAAGTTCGCCGTTCGTGTTCTGGCGGTCTTGGACTACGTAAAGGTCGGAAGGGAAATCAGTCGAGGCGGCAGCGACGCTTCGCCCGGCCGCCTCGACGAGCTTGAAAAGGTTTACCGTGGTGGAATCACAGACGACGACTTCGTGCGGTTGGGCTCCGACGATGGTCGCGACCTTGGCGCCGAGCCTGCGGGAGAGCGTATACCAACCTTCGTTCCAGCCTCGGATCAAGCGGCGGCCCCACTGTTCTTCGATTGCATTGTGAAGCAGCCCGATAGCGACTTTCGGCAGTCGGCCGAGGGAATTGCCGTCCATGTAGAGCACTGGCTCTTCGCCAAAAACGAACCGATCCCGGAAATGGCGCAAAGGGTCTCGCCGATCGGCGGCGATGGCATAATGCGCACTCGCGAACAGAGTATCCATATACGCTACACTATCTTCTTGCAACCCCTGCGGGTAACAGTGGTCATCCCTACCCTCTCAGCCGACGCTGCACTCTGGGACTGCGTGCGCTCCCTCGAACGGCAGACGTTTCGGCATTTTCAAACTGTGATCGTGGACAACAGCGGCCGGGGTTTAGTACGAAGCGGACCGGTGGGTGGGGCGGTAGTGCTGGAACCTCCCGCCAACATTGGGTTCGGAGCCGCGATTAACTTGGGTGCGCGGGAATACCCAAGCGAGTTCGTGGCGTGCTTGAACGACGACGCGGTGGCTGGCCCGGAGTGGCTGGAGTCGCTGGTCGAGGCAATGGACGCCTTTCCGGAGGCTGGTATGGCGGCTAGCCACATTGAACTGGATGAGGGGGGGCGGGTGGACTCGGCGGGCCTGCGGATTGCAATCGACGGATCGAGCAAGCAACGGACGAACCCGGGAGGTGCCGCCGAGTGCCTGCTCCCGAGCGGATGCGCGGCGCTCTATCGCCTGGATTTATTTACCCGGCTGGGTGGGTTCGACGAATCGTTTTTCCTATACTGTGAAGACACCGACTTGGGGCTGCGGGCGCGATGGGCTGGATGGACGTGCCGGTATGTTCCTGCGGCCCGGGTGCTCCATCGCTACTCCCATTCGGCGGGGCGGGCCTCGACGTTGAAGGCCTACCTGGTCGAGCGGAATCGGCTGCGCCTGGTGTGGAAATGCTTTCCTCTGCGACGGCTAATTCTGGTTCCCGTGGCCGCGGCAACCCGTTATTTTCTACATCTAGTTGCCCTTCTCGATGGACAGGGTGCCGCGGGGGAATTTCGCGCCAGCGGCAACAATCCGCTGCAGTTGCCGCTGTTTGTTCTGCGGGCTCACTTCGACCTTCTCGTGTGGCTGCCGCGTTTACTGGCCGAGCGCCGGCGGATCCGCCGTTCGGCTCGGCTCAGCGCAGAAGAGTTCTGCGCGCTCCTCGACCAGCACCAAATCTCCTTGACGGAGGTTGCGGCGTCTTGATCCTACCCACCGGGCCCGAAGCACTGATGATACTCATCCCCGCCTACAACGAAGGTGGGGCGATCCGGAGGGTGGTGACAGAGGCGCGGTCGAAGGTTCCGGGAGTGCCGATTCTGGTGATCGATGACTGCTCGATGGACGACACGCGCACAGAGGCAATTATCGCCGGTGCCGACGTGATCTCGGTACCGTTCCATCTCGGCTTAGGCGGCTGTGTGCAGGCGGGCTACCGCTACGCTTACGACGCGGGGTTCCATTACGTAATCCGCATTGATGGTGATGGCCAACATGATCCTCGTTTCATCCCGCTCCTGTTCGAGCGGCTCCGCGAATCACGGGTGGAGATGGTGATCGGTTCGCGTTACCTGAACGGCAAAGTGCCGGCGACAAGTTTCGCTCGTGGACTTGGCATTTGGTTTTTCCGCCAGGTGCTGCGCCTGATTCTCGACAAAGAGGTGCACGACCCGACCTCGGGATTTGTGGGCGTGAGCAGGCAAGCGTTGGAGGTTTTCGCGCGCAGCTTTCCATTGGAGTACCCCGAGATTGAGGCGCTCGTCGTACTGCAGCGCCGTCAGTTTCAATTCGTTGAAGTGCCAGTGGTGATGCGCGCTCGCATGGCCGGGCAAAGCACGATCACCGCTCTCCGGTCGTTCTACTACGTGCTGCACGTGCTTTTGGGCGTCGTCGTGAATATCCTGAAGTATGAGGGGAAACGCCGCAAGGTTTAAGCTATGGATCGGTTCCTTAATATCGTCGCCGGGATGAGCATTCTCCTCATTGGAATGGTTTTTTTTGCCATCCGGCGCGCCCATATCCGCGTGGAATATTCGGTGAGTTGGCTCAGCGCCGCGCTGGTCATTCTGATCCTATCCCAATGGCAATGGGCGCTTCATCAATTCGCTCAATTTCTCGGAATGAACAATGCGCCGTTTGCCCTTTTGCTGATTATTCTCAGCCTGTTTGTCATCGTCTTCTTCCGCTTCTCGGTCATCATCAGCGATCTGAAGGACGCTAACATCGCCTTGACGCAGAAGCTCGCCATTATCGAATATCAACTGCAGCATGTCCAAGAAAAACACCCCCCCACCGACCCTTCCTAGTGCCACGCCTTGGTGGCCAGTGGCCGCCGGTCTGCTTTTGCTGGCGTTCGCGCTGCTAGAAATCTATGGCCCGGCGTTGAGTGGCCCGTTCCTGTTCGACGACCGCTATCTGCCATTTCTAAGCCCCGGCTTTGCGGACAACCCTTTACGCGCCTGGGTGGTCGGGGTACGCCCGATGCTCATGGTGACTTATTGGATGAATACCCGGATGTTCGGGTTGGACCCATATTGGTTCCATTTCGTCAATCTGGTGATGCATGGCATCGCTGGAGCGTGCGTTTGGTTGATTGCCATGAAGCTTTTGAACCAGCGCGTGTTTGCCGCTTTGTGCACGCTCGTGTTCCTAGTGCACCCGCTCCAAACCGAGGCCGTCGGCTACATCGCGGGCCGGTCGGACGTCGCGGCGGGAATGTTTTTTTTCGCTACCTGGGCGGTGTTCTTGTATCGACGGGATCAGGCGATCCGCGTGGGCGAAGTGTTTCTGATCATGGTGTTGTACGGAATGGCAGTCCTGACGAAGGAGCACACGATCGTGCTGGTCGCGGTGCTATTGCTGACCGATTACTACTTCAACCCCGGGTTTACGTTCGAGGGGATTCGGAAGAACTGGAAGCTCTACGTAGGCTTGGTAGTAGCGGCAGTGGCTCCGATGCTATTTCTGTTCCGGACTTTGCAGAACGCCAACTCAGCCGGATTCAACATGAAAGATCTGACGGCCACCGACTATCTACTGACGCAGGTCCGGGCGCTTTGGGTGTATGTCCGATTGTTCTTCGCGCCGATCTCGCAGAACCTGGACTACGATATGCCGATCTCCCGGACGTTGTGGGACTACGGGTCCTGGTTGAGCTTGTTGAGTTGGATTGTCTTGGCTGGAATAGCCTGGGCCAAACGAAAGGAGTGGCCGCTGGCAAGTTTTGGGTTCTTCCTATTTCTGATTTTGCTCTCTCCGACATCGTCGATCCTCCCCATCCGCGACGTGCTGGTGGAGCGACGGATGTACATGGCGGTGTTGGCCTTGAGCCTGATCACGGTCGAGTTCCTTCGCCGATGGAAGACGAGTACGACTACCTTGGCGGTGCTGACAGCGGTGGTCGGGGTGGGGCTGATGGCGGTGACCTATCAACGGAATGAGGTTTGGGGGTCGGCGTTGGCGTTGTGGGGCGACGCTGCCGCGAAGAGCCCGAACAAGGCTCGCCCCCACTTCCAACTGGCGTACGCCCACTACGAAAAGGGACAGTGCGTGGAGGCCAGCCGCTCCTATGCACGGGCCGCAGAATTGCAACCCCCCGACGACCAACTGTTGGTCGACTGGGCGCTGGCCCTCGATTGCGCGGGGCAGTCCGCCCTCGCCCTGAGCCGTTTGGAAGATGCCAACAAGATTAAACCGACGGCTCACAACTACGCCTTGATGGGAATGATTCGGGGCAAAACCCAACAGTACGAGGAAGGGTTAGCGGTTTTGGCGGAGGCCGAAAAGCTGGATCCTCGCTTCGCGATGCTGTTCGCCTACCGCGGTAACATCCATCTCGCGCGCAACGAATATGACCAAGCCATTGCGTCGTTTAAACAGGCGCTAGCGATTGAACGCGAACTGGGTCCCGCGATCCAAGGCTTGCGGAACGCCACCAACGCGAAGGCCAAGGCTGATGCGAATCGGCGTTAATGCCTTGTTCCTCATCCCCGGCGAAGTCGGCGGGACGGAGATCTATCTTCGCAATCTGCTGGCCGCGTTTGCCGCAGAACCGGACGACCACGAATACCTGCTTTTCACGAATCGCGAGACGGGGGACAGCCTCGCACCACCCGGCGATGCTCGTTTTCAATCGTGGCCCCAACCGATCGCCGGGCGCTTTCGACCGGGCCGCATCCTGTGGGAACAGTTAGTCCTGTCAACCGGGGACTGCGACGTTTTGCTCAACCCTGGCTTCACTTCGCCGTATTTCGCCCGTTGCCCCCAACTGACGTGGCTCCACGATCTGCAGCATAAGCGCCATCCGGAATTCTTCAAATTTTTCGACTTACTGGCGTGGCAGTTTTTGGTCTGGGCCTCGGCCCGCCGATCGACGGAACTGCTGACCCTCAGCGAAAGTTCGCGCGAAGATATCCATCGATTCTATGGCGTGCCGCTGGACCACATCCACATCGCCGCGCCGGGCGTGGGCGAAGTCTTCCCGGCCATCCACGCCGAGCGGAACGAACCCATCGTACTTTGCGTCTCGACGCTGCATCCGCACAAGGGAATCGAAACTCTACTGGAAGCGTTTGCGATATTCCGCGTTCACCATCCCGAGTTCCGATTGGTACTGGCAGGTATGAAGGGCTTCCATACCCAGGTGATTGAGGCCAAGGCAGGAGCAGGAGTGGAGATCACCGGATGGCTCGACCGAGAGGATCTGTACGACCTCTATCGCCGCGCCAGCTTGTTTGTGTTCCCTTCCACTTTCGAAGGCTTTGGCATGCCGATTTTGGAGGCGATGGCCTCCGGCTTGCCGACTATTTGCACGAACGCCCGGCCCATGTCTGACGTGAGCGGCGAAGGGGCGCTGCACTTTGAATCAGGAAACGCGGCGGACTTGGCTCGGCAGATGGAACGCGCTCTAACGGAACCCGGGCTGGTTGAAAAAGGAAAGCGGCGCGCCGCCGAGTTCACTTGGCAGCGCACCGCTCGAACGGTCCTCGATTTGGCTACCGCAGCAAATCTTCGAGCTGTATCTTTGCGTCGGTCTTCGCGTCGCGGTACTTGATGATTACCGGGGTGTAGATGGAGATACCCCAGTCTTTGCCGGGCCCGCTGGTGACGGCCCGCGAACCGGCGACGACGACAGCACCGGCCGGGATCACGAGCGGCTCATCGTCGGTGGCCTTGATGACCGTGCCGTTGACCAGGTCATAGACCGGGGTGGAGCGGTTCAGAATGGTCCCGGTGCCGAGAACGGCCCGCGATTTGACGACCGTCCCTTCATACACGCCGCAATTGCCGCCGCAGAGAACGTCGTCCTCAATGATTACCGGAAGGGCCCCTACCGGCTCCAGGACGCCCCCAATCTGCACCGCGGCCGACAGATGGACTCGGGCCCCGATCTGCGCGCAGGAACCGACCAGAACGTGGGAATCGACCA
>JBKJLJ010000968.1:0-10654 GCA_046597015.1 Bryobacteraceae bacterium | reverse complement strand
CCGTCCTTTTGCGCGGCTTCGACGAACGCGGCTTCGTTTTCTTCACAAACTACGAAAGCGCCAAAGGCAACCACCTCCTCGCCAACCCGCGGGCCACACTAGTGTTTCTTTGGCACGCTCTTGAACGTCAGATCCGCATCCAGGGCACGGTTGCCCGCGTGGGCGCCGGCGAAAGCACAGCTTATTTCCAAACCCGCCCCCGCGGCCACCAACTCGCCGCCTGGACCTCTCCCCAAAGCCGCCCCCTCCAGACTCGCGACGAACTCGACACCCGCTTGGCCGAGCTGGAAGCTCGCTTCCCGGCCGAGGTACCGCTCCCGGATTTCTGGGGCGGCTATCGCCTCGTCCCCCAGCGGATGGAGTTTTGGCAGGGACGCAAAAATCGTCTCCATGACCGCTTCGCGTACAGCCTCGCGGCCGGCTCCTGGGCCGTCAATCGGCTCGCACCTTAGCTCGTCGGCAGCGTCGCTAAAAACGCATCGGCCTCTTTCGTTGACGCCTCAATGTCCGCCACCAACTTCGTCACCTCAACGTCCATCTTCAGCACGGTGGTCTTCAGCGAGGTCACTGCCTCGGCGTTCAGGTTGTGCTTAATGAAGAGCACCTGATCTTCAAACGCCTTCAACACCGGCTTCGCCCGCTGCTCCACGTCGCGCATCCGCTTGATCAACGGAGCATAGCGGCTGCGCGCATCCCGCATCAGCCCCCGGCTCTTCGCCTTCAAATCGCGATTCCCCATGCTGTCAATCTCTCGCTCCCATTCGGTGAACATGTCCCCGCTCACCTGTTCAATGGATTCAATCCGATCGCTCACTTTCTTCGTCCGGCTCGCCGCCTCGTCGTACTCCTTCTTCAGCTTCTTATAAATATCTTCGGTCTTCCCGCCCTGAAAACCGGTCACCGCCTGGAAGGCTTCCAGCGTCGTCTTATACTGCTCTTTGGCCTGCTCCTGCTCCTTCCGGCCCTTCTTGACGCGGTCGATCAGGATGTCGCGTTTCTCGTTGCCGAACTTCTCTTGCGCCTTGTAATAAAGACTCGTGCACCCGCCTAGCAGGGAAATCGCGGAAAAGAGAAAAAGCGCTCGCATTAGACTCAGGATAGCGCTCCAATCGTCGCCAGGAGTCTCCGACGCGTCATTGGCTTCGTCAGGTATCCCGTAAATCCCGCGTCGAGCCCTTTCTGCAGGTCGCCTTCCATGGCGTAGGCAGTGATCGCAAAAATGGGAGTAGCAGCCAGCGCCGGTTGCCGGCGCATCGCGGCCACAGTGGCGTACCCATCCGCGCGAGGCATCTGGATATCGAGCAGCACCAGATCCGGTGCCGTCCGCGTGGCCATCGCCAATGCCTCCAACCCATCAGCGGCTTCGGCCACTTCCCACCCCTCATGCTCCATTACGGTCCGCAAGAACTCCCGATTACTCGCGCTATCGTCCGCTATCAACACTACCTTCACCGGCTTGCCCCTACCAAGGCTCGGCGCAGGCTTCGCAGTAAGAGGTCTCGCGCCACCGGCTTCGTCAACGAAGCAAACGCTCCCTGCTGAATGGCGGTCGCATCCGCGGCCACCGACGTCACGAGCACCGGAATATGCGCCGTCTCTTTCAGGTTCTTCAACGCCGCCAACGCATCCCAGCCGCTCCCCTTGGGCAGATACAGGTCCAGCACGATGGCGTCGGGCCGGAGCTCCAACGCTTTCACGAGGCACTCGCGTACTGTCGCCGCCGCTACCAGCTCAAACCCTTCCAGTTCCAGATACTCCCGCAGCAAGTCCAGCGCGGAAGGGTCGTCTTCCAGTGCCAGCACGAGCGGATGGCCTCGAAGCGCCATCTCTGCCTGCTTCGCCCGAGGAAGAGTGAAGGCAAAGCGGCTTCCGCCGCCCGGAGCCGTCTCCATCCAAATGCTCCCGCCCTGCCCTTCTACCAAACGTCGCGCGATCGCCAACCCGAGTCCCGTCCCCCCGCTCGTGGCCGGGCCCTGGTAGAAGACGTCAAAAATCGTCTCCCGCAGCTCCAAAGGCACGCCCATCCCGTTGTCGACCACCGCGACGGAACCAAACCCATTCTGCGGCTCCGCCTCCACCTGCACCCGCCCGCCCTCGCCCGTAAACTTTACCGCGTTCGTCAGCAAGTTCAGGAGCACCTGCTTCGAACGCATCCGGTCCGCCTCCACCTGTAAGTGCGGATCCGCCAGATTCGCCAGGGTAATGTTCTTCGCATCCGCCTGCGGCCGCACCATCGCGAGCGCCTCATCCACGAGGTCCCTAATGCCCAGGACTTCCGTCCGGAGATCTATCCTTCCGGCTTCAATCTTGCTCAGATCCAGAATGTCGTTGATCAACGAAAGCAGATGCTGCGAATCTCTCTGGATATGCGCCGCAAAGCGCTTCTGCTTCTCGTTCAACGGCCCTTCTAACTCGTCCACGAGAAGTTCCGTAAACCCGATGATGGTATGCAAAGGAGATCGAAGCTCGTGGCTCATGTTGGCCAGGAATTCGCTCTTCGCCTGACTGGCCCGTTCAGCCCTCAGCCGGGCCTCTTCAATGGCTTCCTGCGCCCGTCGCTGCTCAGTCACATTCTGCGCCACCATCAAACGCGCCGGCCGTTGCTCGTAACGCAATTCGTGGGAACGAATGTCAAAGTCGAGTAGTTGTCCATCGCTCCGGCGCAGTCTCGCCGGTCCGCTGCTTTCATTGTTCACCAGCAGGTCGCCTACCGGCATCGCCAGGAATTCCGCTTGACCATAGCCCAAGTCCCGCAGCGCTTCCTGATTCACGGCCAGAAAGCGCTGCGTGAGCGGATCCAATACCCAGGCCGCTACCGGGCTCTGTTCAAACAGGAGGCGCGACTGCTCCGCGCTTTCGGTCACGGCGCGCGATAGCTGCTCCCTCTCGGTCACGTCCCGCACTACGGCCGCTGTATGCATTGCCAGCCCTACGCGCAATGGGCTTAGCGTAATCTCCACCGGGAAGACTGTCCCGTCCTTCCGGACCCCGCTAAAGGACAGTCCCGCACCCATTGGACGCACTACGGGGTCCGCCGCATAGCGCTCGCGCTGCCGCACGTGCCCCGGTCGCGCCGAGGCCGGCATCAACATCTCCACCGGTCGCCCCAGCAACTCGCCTCGCTGGTACCCGAACATCCGTTCGCAGCTCCGATTGACGAGCACCATCAACCCTCGCGGGTCTACTTCAATCACCGCATCGGGCGCTGCCTCAAGCAGCGCAACCTCTTTCCGCGAGCCTTCAACTTCCGCTTGCACGGTTTGCAATCGGGCATGCTCGTCAAACCGATTGGTCACATCGGCGATCACCAACACCGACCCCGCCCGTCTGCCGCCGCCGTCGAGCAGAGGTGCCGACCGCACCCGAGCCACGTAGGGCGAACCATCCTGTCGATGCCAGCCGAATTCTGCCTCGTTGTATTCGTGATGGGCCAGATCCTGCCCCAGAAACCGGAGCTCCAAATCGCTCACTCCCGGCATTCGCTGTCCCGTCACGGCTTCGTCCTGCCAACCGGTGACCTTCGCCGCCGCCGCTGACCAGAACATTACGCGGTCCCGCTGGTCCAGCGCCACAATCCCGTACGGACAACCCTGCAGCACCGCGCGAAATACCTGGATCGTCTCCACCAAATCCGGCTCGCGCTGCCGCCGCAGTTCGTTCTGCCGGCGTCGATACAGCGCGTGATAGCTCGCCGCCGTCAGCTTCTCGCTCTCCTTGCTGAACAAGCAGTCGAGCGCACCGTCCCGGATCCACCGAGTCGCGAGCGTCGAATCCTCCGGACCGTCGCTAAAGGCCATCACCGGCACTTCGGGCGCACAACGCGTCATCAGGTCCAGAGCCCCCACCCAGTTCACATCGGCCAAAGCCAAATCGAACGCGGCTCCCGCCAGTGCCCGCTCCGCTCCGGCTGGGTCCTTTGCTTCTACCGTCTCCACCGCAAATCCGGCGGCAGAAAAAGTGGTCGCAAAGGCAACGCCGTCACCCGGTCGCACCACAAAAACCAGAACGCGCAAAGGAGACGACATGGAGACTGTCATTCTACCCGAACCCCCCGGAGTACAATGGCGGGATGACTGGGCTCAGGCCAATCTCCGTCGCGATTATCGACGATCGTCCGGCCAACCTGGAACTGATGGAAGCGGCCCTGCGCCGGGATGACCTGCAGCTGCACTGCTTTGCCGATGCGGAACTCGGCCTCGAGTTCATCCTCGACCGCCAGCCGCAGGTCGTGCTGACCGATATCGTCATGCCCGGGCTCTCCGGCATGGAGTTGCTCGAGCGCGTCGTCGAGTTCGATCCATCCATCGACGTTGTCCTGATGACGGCCTTTTATTCCACCGAATCCGCCATCGAGGCCATCCGCAAAGGGGCGGCTGACTATCTCGATAAGCCGATCGCCCCGCACGCCCTGCGCACACGACTGGCCCCGTTGTTTAACCGGCATCGCGCCCGGCTCGCTGCCTTGGAGCTGGAAAAGAACGTCGCCGAGAACGCCGTCTTCGCCGGCATGGTCGGCAACAGTCCGGCCATGTGGCATCTGTATTCGCAGATTCAACGTATGGCGCCGCACTACCGAACCATCCTCGTCACCGGGCAAACCGGAACCGGTAAGGAGCTGATCGCCAAGGCCTTGCATCAGTTGGGTCCGGGCTCCCAGGGGCCCCTGGTTCCCCTGAACTGTTCGGCCCTCGTTGAATCCCTTTTTGAAAGCGAGCTCTTCGGCCACGTCAAAGGCGCCTTTACCGGGGCGACCCAGGATAAGGTCGGCTTGTTCGAGCACGCCCACAACGGCACCCTCTTTCTCGACGAAATTGGCGACATGCCCCTGGTGACGCAAGGCAAACTGCTCCGCGCCCTGCAGGATCAAGAGATCCAACCCCTGGGTTCGCTGCAATCCCGTAAGGTCAACGTCCGGGTGATCGCCGCTACCCATCGCAATCTCCGCGCCATGATCGCCGCCCAGCAGTTCCGGGAAGATCTGTTCTATCGCCTTTCGATGATTGAGCTCAAGGCCCCCAGCCTGCTCGACCGCGACGGCGATCTGTCGCTGCTGACTCGTCATTTTGTGGCCCGCTTTGCCGGCCAGTTCGGCAAGCCGATCACCGGGCTTACCTATCGAGCCCAACTGCTTCTCCGCCAGCACCATTGGCCGGGAAACGTTCGCGAACTCGAAAACGTAATCGGTCACGCTTGCATCATGGTCATGGGTTCGGTGATCGACATTGGAGATCTTCCCGAGTTCATCCGCGGTAGACAAGGCCACGCCCCGGTTGCCGTCGAGACTCCTCCGCCTGCGGAACTCGGCTCGCTCGTCGAGCACGAACGGCGCCTGCTCACCGAGGCGATCACGAAGTCCAACGGCAACCAGTCCGGTGCCGCCCGGCTCCTTCGGATCAGCCGCGACACGCTCCGCTATCGTCTGAAAAAACATGGCCTGTCTTCCTAACGGCCCACGCGCTATCGGCCCACGCGAAGACCCACCGTTACCTGCTGCACCCCGAACGCTTCAAACGCATACAGCGACTGCCCCATCGAGACCTGCCGCCACTCGCCTAGAAATTGCACCTGCTTCCGAATAGGCATCAGCACGCGAACAAGCGGTTGGTAATATCGTGTCGGTCGCGAGCCAGCCGACCGGAACAGGCTTCCCCCCATCGTCAGCACCGCCCGGTTCCGCGGCAGCCGCCAATCCGCGGCCAGGGTCGCAGTGTGCGCGTTATCCCGATAGAAGCTCAGCAGCGAACCATAAGTGATCGGATCCAGAAAACGCAGATCATTCCAAAGGGTGGACCGCGTGTAGTCCGCCGTCACCGAAACCGCCTGCCGGGTCCACTGCAACGAAGTACCCGCCTGTTGCGCCGAGAAGCTCAGGTTCACGCCCGCCGTCGGGTTTGAGTTGTTGGTCCGTCCGTACCGAGCGCTCATCTGCCAGGCGTCCGAAAGTCGATAACGAGCCCGCAGCCGCAACTGTTCGTAGTTCTGCAGGCTCGTCCGGAAATAGGTCTGGTCGCCTCGGCCCACTTCCGCATTCGCGTTGATCGTCAGCTTCGCGATGGGACGCAGAACGAACCCAGCTAATCCCACATGGCGGCGCAACAAGCCGGTCTCCTGCGCGGCTCCGGTCGACAAGGTCCCCCGCCGCACCTGCGCATCGCCCCACACGTACCGATGCCCGCCCAGCAGCGTCAGAAACTTGGTCACATCGAAGAACGCCTGCACCTGCTGTTCACTTTGGTTCCATACCAGCCGATCCGCCGCGCTCCGTCCCGGCAACGCAGTCCGATCCAGCGTCGTCAACGCGCTGATAGCACCCGCGTTGTGGGTTCGTTCCGTCTGCCACGATTCGAGCACGCGCAGCCGGGAAACCGGTCGGACCTCCACGTGGAACGCACCCGAAGTTCGCGGCTGGTTCGCGTACCCCGAAACGATCGACTGTTGCCCATTCACAAACCGCAACGTCTCCAACCAGATCAGGGTGCCCTGCGCGCTCTCGTTGAATTGAACGTCGCTCTTGGGTTGCGAGAAGAAGAACTGGCCCGTCATATCGACCCATTGCCAAGGCGCGAAGGTCACCTCCGCCGACGAGTAGAGATTCTCGCCGGTCACGGCATAGGCTTGCGTCGCCTTGTCCAGCGCCAACCTCCGACCCAGATAGGGCAAGATACGATTGCCCAGGTTCCGAGAGTCCAGGCTCAAGCTCGTGTCGTCATGGAAGCGCCCGCCGCCCTGCTCGAGCGTGACGTGCCATCGGTCGGCGGACTCAAAATGGACCCCGCCTCGAAATTGCGTATAGCCGTAATCGATACCGGAAGCCGCCGGGTAACTGTTCTCGTCCACCACGATGGGGCTCACTCCCAGCCCATTGCCCGACTGCCGCGCCACACTGAAAAAAGGTTGTAGCCGCTTCCCGGGGCGCAGGTCCAGATCGGCGTTCCAGATCCGCTGCCGGGTGTCGAACGACCGTTGGTTGAACGTGTTCAACGGATTCGCAAACGAAGGCAGCGCATTGAAATACGCCATGTTGCGATAGGAAAATGTAAACCGATAAAGTTCTGCTTTGTCCATCGTCAGATGGACCGAGTTCATCGGATCGCCCCAGTTGGCCCCGTTCAGCCGAAGCGAATCCAGCCAGCGGCTGCTTTTGGGCAGCAGGGCGCTCGTGAAGTGAAGCAATCGCGGCCCTTCCGCCAGGTTATCTACGCTGCGATAGGTCCGCCAGTCGCCTCTTGTCGAGGGCAGAAAGCGATAACCCACGTCGGTGGAAACCTCTGGCGTTTGGCTCCAGGCTAGCAACGGAATCGCTAACAATAGCGTGCGCTTCATCGTAGGAAGTCCCGGTTGACGTGCGACCCATGAATACGGGTATGGCAGGTCGTGCAGTTTCGATAGACCGGTAAGCGCAGATCATGAAATCCAGTCGCGACCGAACCCAGCGTCCCCGTCTTGTTCGCCGGAGCTGGCAGATTGGAGTGGCATTCCAGGCAAAGGTTCTTCACCTCCGCCCGGTTCAACATCCGCGGATTCGCCGACCCGTGCGACTCGTGGCAACTGCCGCAGCCTTCCAAGCGCATCGGCGCGTGTTCGAACGCAAACGGCCCTCGCTTATCGGCGTGGCAGTTCAAGCACCCCGGCTCATTGTTCCGCGTCCGCGCCGTCCCCCGCAGACCGGCGTTGCGCAACGTTCCGTGGGGGTTGTGACAATCGACACAGCTCACTGCGCCCTTCGTCAAAGAATGCGTGTGGGGACGCACAAACTGCGCCGTCACATCTCGATGGCAAGTGGCGCACTGGTCGCTGACCGCTTTCGGTTTCGTCTCCGCATGGTGCACCGAATGACAACTGGTACACCCGACCTGCCCCGCACTATGCGAGCCATGCAGACGCCCGGCGTGGGTCGCCTGGTTCTTGTGACAGGTTAGGCAGGAAGTATCTACTTCCCGCGGCGACGCCTTGGCATGGTTCAGGATGAACTTGGCTTCGGCCGCCTCGCCGTGTTTCTGCCCGGGTCCATGGCACGATTCGCAAGACTGCCCCTGCCATCCCCGGCCGGCATCTTTTTCGATCGAGCCATGCCGCGTCTTGAGGAACGCCTTACCCATGTCCTCGTGGCAGACGAGGCACGCCTCGGTCCCTACGTACCCCGCGGCGGCGCGGTCCTTTTGGACCTTAGGCTTCGGCGGGGCCGCAGCTCCCAGTCCGGCAATCAGCGCGAATGCAAGCAGAATCCGCATAGGCGTCCGAGTTACTGGGCGTGAACCTTACTCACGGAGAACTCTGAGTTCGGACCGTGGCAAACATTGCAGCTTTCTCCCAACGGAGCCGTATTCAATTGCACGTGCGCAGCCGCGTCCTTGGAAGAGTGGCACGACATACAGGCCGCTCCTGCCGGTCCTGGATTCGGTATCCAGCCTCGGGGATCGATCACCGATTGGAGATTTGGAGCCAGCGGCAGCCTCTCCGTGTTGTTTACGTGGCAGACCGAACAGTTCCGCGCGTCAGTCGGCAGCGCTACATCGCTGAAGTCATTCGCGGTATTGCCGAAGCCATAGATCACGTAGGGCCGGCCCTGCTCCTTGGCCGTATGCAGCCGATGAATCATCGTCGAGAAGTTTACGCTTTCCGCCGGCAGGGCGGCCGCGGGTCTTCTGGCCACGTCCGTTGTTGTCGGATTGTGGCATTCCACGCAGTGTTCAATCTGGTTCCGATTCCGTCCATGCGCTTCCAGGTTGGTGTGGCAGGTGTTGCACTTGGCCAGGCTGACGATCGTCCGCCGCTTCTGGGCCGCCTTGCCGTCAACGCTGAAGGTCGTAGTCAGGTTCTTCAGCGGATCCCGCACCGTCACCGGTAGCCGGCCCGGACCCTCAAAGGTCACGTTCCGATATCCCTCCGCGGTAATCGAAAACGAACCCACGGATCCCGCCGGAATCGCGCGCGCAAACCGATGCGTCGCCGTGCCTCCGGGGTTCGTCGGATCCGTCCGCGCCGCCTCCGACCAATAGGCGCTGTAGTCCGCCGTCGGCCCAGCCAGAACGAACGAGAGCGAGGTCAGCTCCAGCGGTGTCAAGGCATTACCCTTCCCATCCTTCAGCCGATACGTGATCGCCGGTTGCTGACCGGGATTCGTATCCCGAACCTCCACCACCTCGATCGAAATCCCCGTAAGGTTCCGCGAGTTCTCCGGCCGAATATGCGACCCCACAACCGATAGGTCCCACTCTCGTTCCCCCTCCGGCCGGTGACACTCTGTACAACGCGAATCATCCAACTGCACGAGATGTCCCTTGCCGGCGGCGAAGTCCACGCTATCGTGGCAGGATCCGCACGCCGCACGCGAGGGGCGATACAGGGCCGTTGCTTGGGTGGCCGCATTCGGCCCCTCCTGCACGTGGCACGCTGCGCAGTTGCGCGCGTTAGCTGGAAACCCGACCTTCGAAAAGTCGATCTCCTGCTGGCCGAACCCAATGATCGAGTACTTGCCGCCCGCCTTCACGCTCGGCAGCTCCTTACCCATATGAATCTTGTGCGCCATCACGGTCATGTCGACGGTGTTCCCGGTATCCGGGTCAACCGTCTGCGGCGTATGGCACAACACGCACATCTCCAGGCCCCGCCGTGATCCGCCGTGCGCGCTGATCTGCGTATGGCAGCCATTGCAACTGGCCGTCTTGATCACGTCCCGCACTTGCGTTACGGCTCCCCCACCGGGGACGAAGTCGAACGTCGCGCTGGCGTAGCTCACCCCCAATTCGAACTCGTTCAAGTTTCGATTTGAGTACACGCCAATCGTATGCGTCGCCGTCGCGTCAAAACCGCTCGTCGCTTTCGTTCGAAACGTGTATCGATACTCGCCGTCCGCCGTCTTCGTAAAGGTTCCCCCCGCGTCGGCCCCAGCCTGCGTCGCCGACACCCGCGTAATGGGGCTCGTCTGCACCCGCGTAGTGTAGGACGTGTACTGCGTCTCTCCGCGGGGGATGAACGCCGCCACAAAGCTCAACGCCACCACGCCGGGCGTGGTCAGCCCCTCCCGATCCAACGGCTGCCCGACCGGATCCGTAACTCGTACCGTCGCGGTAATCGTACCGTCGGTCGCCACAGCCGCCGAAAGAATCTTCAACGCCAAACCCGGCCGCACGAAGTTCAACGTCCGCTCGGTCGCATAGAACGCCTTGTCGGTAGGCAAGAAGCCAAACCGGCGTACGCCCCCCGCGATACCCACTACTGCCATCACGATGCCCAACAGCCAGATCGATGCCTTCCCGCTCATCAGTTACCTCCCAGATCCTTCAACGCAGCGATGTCTTTCTCTTCTACGCCCAGCACCTTATGGCAGCTTTCACAGTCTTGTGAAATCGTCTTTCCCGCCTTCGACTTCAGCTCTTCGCCGTGGCACCGGAAACACCCCGGCGAATCCGTATGGCCCAGGTGCAATGGATAGTTGCCCCAGCCAAGCTTCATTTCCGGATAGACGTTCCGTTCGTAAAGCGCTCGCAGCACCGCGCCAGCCCGTTCGAGTTCTACCCGATTGGTCGCCAGCGCCTCTGGCTGCTTCTGCCCGTAAAAAGCAATCAACGCTGCCGGGATCTGCGCCGCGGCCTCCGCCCGGCTCGTATAGGGCTTCGTCAACACCGCTAAAGCCGCCTTCCGAAACCACGGC
>JBKJLJ010000598.1:0-2605 GCA_046597015.1 Bryobacteraceae bacterium | reverse complement strand
CGATGTAGCGGGTGGGCCGATCTGACGGATCGGACTGATCGGACGGATCAGTCGGATCGACGATGTATGGGCTGGGGTCTTCGCCCAAGCGCGTCTCATTTTCGTCGTCGGGCGGGACCATGGGCTCGCCCGGCTGCGGCTCGTAGATTTGCACGGGGTCGCCATCGAAGTTGGGGTCGGCGAACAGGGCCGTGGCCCCGCGAAAATCCATGATGGTGAAGAAGAGCTTGCCGTAGTCCTCGTTGATGCGGGTGCCACGCCCGATGATCTGTTTGAACTCGGTCATCGAACCAATACGCTTGTCCAGAACGATGAGATGGCAGGTCTGCGCGTCCACGCCGGTGCTCATCAGACGCGAGGTGCAGGCGACGACGGGATAGGTCTTCTCGGGGTCGATGAAGTTTTCGAGCTGGGCCTTGCCCTCGTCGTCATCGCCGGTGATCCGCATGACGTATTTGGAGTTGGCGGCGGCGATGTCGGGGTTGGCGTTGACCACTGCCTGCCGCATCCGCTCTGCGTGATCGGTGGTTTCGCAGAAGATGATCGTCTTGGCAAAGCGGTTGGTGGCGCGGAGAAACTCAGTGACCTTGGCGGCGACCAACTCAGTGCGCTTGGTGAGGATGAGGTTCCGATCATAGTCCGTGAGGTTGTATTCCCGGTCCTCGATGAGCTGGCCGTATTTGTCCACCTGGCCGAGGGTGGGACGCCAGCCAAGGAGGTCCTTGTCCAGCCCAATGCGGACGACCTTGTAAGGCGCGAGGAAGCCGTCGGAAATACCCTGCCGCAGCGAGTAGGTGTAGATGGGATCGCCGAAGTATTCGATGTTGGAGACTTCCTTCGTTTCCTTGGGCGTGGCGGTGAGGCCGATCTGCGTGGCGGAAGAGAAGTATTCCAGCACCTGACGCCAAGCGGCGTCATCCGCGGCGCTGCCACGGTGACACTCATCAATGACGATGAGGTCGAAGAAGTCGGGCGAGAACTGCTTGTAGATATTCTGCTCCTCCTCGGTGCCAGTCACGGCTTGATAGAGGCAGAGGTAGATCTCGAACGCCTTGTCCACCGTGCGATTGGTGATCTTGGTCATCGCCGTGCCGAAGGGTTTGAAGTCGTTCGTCTTGGTCTGGTCGGCGAGGATGTTGCGGTCCACGAGGAAGAGGATGCGCTTCTTGGTGCCCGCCTTCCACAGCCGCCAGATGTTCTGAAACCCGGTGTAGGTCTTGCCTGTCCCCGTCGCCATCACGAGCAGGATGCGCTTCAATCCGAGAGCAATAGCTTCGACCGTGCGGTTGACAGCGATGAGCTGGTAGTAGCGAGGCGTTTTCCCGGAGCCGTCGTCGTAGTAATCCTGAGTCGTCACCGCGATCTGCTGCGGCGTGAGTCCCTTGGCCGCGCACCAGCGTGCCCAAAGCTCTTCGGGCGAGGGAAACTGATCGAGCGGAATTTCACGGGTGACTGTGCCGCTGGCGGTATTGCGGTCGTGTTCGAGAAAAGCGTCGCCATTGCAACTGTAGGCAAAGGGCACGTCGAGAATCTCGGCGTATTCGAGCGCCTGCTGCATGCCATCGCCGACACCGTGGTTGTTGTCCTTGGCCTCGATGACCGCGATGGGCAGGTTCGGTTTGTAGTAAAGCAGATAGTCCGCCTTCTTGGCTTCGCCACGACGAACGGTTTTTCCACGGACGACGACGCGGCCCTTGGTGAAGTAGGCTTCCTCCCGGACCTGAGTCATCAAATTCCATCCCGCGCCGCCCGGGCCGCAGAGTGCCGGAGTGATGAACTTGGACCGGATGTCCGTTTCGGAGAGGGTTTTCTTGTTCATGCGGCTAGGGTGGGGCGGCGCAGGACGGTGAACGGGAGGATGATTTTCTGAATCTCGCTATTCTGGAAAGCGCCGTTGAGCAGATCGGCAATCGCCCAGAGGAAGCTGACGACGTTGTTGCATTTGGCGGGTTCGATCATGGCATCAGACGGCTTCGCTTTTGGCGGGCATGGTTGGCACTATAAGACTTGGTGCGGGGAGGAATGGCAAGGCGAGAGTGGCGATTGGATAAGTGGGCACAGGTCGTGCCAAAACCCGCCAGCCTATTCTCAGAACGCAGGGACTCCACTCTGAAACAAGCTTGGAATGCGGAATGGGACATTCACCCCGGCGCACCGCTGTGGCCAATTTCAAACGAAGTGCCTTACTCTGCCCTGCTTCCCGGTATTTCCCAAGCCATAGGGAGCCGTTCGGGAAGATCCAGTCTGGCCACTCCAATGCGGCAATCCGCCATTCCATAATAAACATCAAAACGATTCGGCTGCCCAAGATCATCCCTCCGGTCAATGGCCGTTGGAAACACGACATTCGACACCACTCCCTCTCGCTCGTTGAGCAATTCGGGCTCGAGAATAGGTTGGGGAGACCGATACCGGACCACCTGGGGATGGATTGGATCCAATACCATCAGTCCCGCAGAGTATTTTAGCCGACTCGACGCGGAGGACGTGGATATGATCTCCCCAACTCCGTGGTAGATAAGCAACCATCCAAACCGTGTCAGAATCGGGGGTGTGCCTCCACCTATCTTGAGTGATTCCCAGGGAGCAAGGGGAGTGGCCAGAC
>JBKJLJ010000233.1:0-3496 GCA_046597015.1 Bryobacteraceae bacterium | reverse complement strand
GTGGTGTCGTGCGCCAGCAGTGGCGAAACTTCCAGCGAAACCCAGCCATCGACACCATTTGTCAGATCGTGAACCGGACGGAACAGGTCGGCGGCTTGCGAAAGATCCTCGATCGCCAGTTCAAAAAATAGCTCTTCAACCGTTTTACCTTCGCTTGTTTTCTGCTGAATGGCCGCGTCGTAGTCGTGACTGTTCTTGATTGCATGTTCAAAAATAGTTGGGTTGGATGTCAATCCGGTGACGGAAAGTTCGTCGATGTATCGTCGCAACGTTCCGCTGGTGAGTAGCTCGCGCGTGATATTGTCGAGCCAAAGGCTCTGGCCCAGGTTGTGAAGTTTTTGGGTCGCTTTCATCGTGTTACCTCAGTCGAGTGTTGGATAGTTCGAGTCGGTTGCGGCATCAGGACACCTCGTCACGCCTGGGATTTTGCCAGGAGCTATCGATGGCGATGAGTGTGTCCGCCTCTTCCGGCCCCCAGCTGCCCTGGTCGTATATGCGAACCTGGGTGTGGGTCGTCAGGACTGGATCGACCACAGTCCAGGCAGCCTCAATGGCATCCTCACGCGTGAAGAGCGCTCCATCGCCGGCCATGGCGTCGGCCAGAAGTCGCTCGTACGGTGATTCTTCTCCCGGCTCTTCTTCAACAAGATAGAGTTCCCGCTGGTCGCCTACAAACTCCTTTCCGGCACGCTTGATGCGAGCGGCAATGGCGATGGCGGAGTTCGGGGCGAGCCGGAAGCGCAAGTAATTGGCCGGGCCGACTGACGGCGCTGAGTCGCCGAACAGTTTCTGGGGTGGTGGTTTCAGCTCGACCAAAACTTCGTGTGCCGTTGTTGCCAGGCATTTGCCAGAACGCAGGTACCAAGGCACGTCCTGCCAGCGCCACGAATCGATGAACAAACGCAGGGCGCAAAAAGTCTCGACGTCGGAGTCTCTGGCCACATCCGGTTCTTCGCGATAGCCGGCGTACTGGCCTCGCACCAGATCATCCGGTTTGAGCGGGCGCATGGCCTGGAATACTTTCGCCTTCTCGACATGCACTGCTCCAAAGTCCCTAATGGCCGGGGGCTCCATGGCCAGCAAGGCGACGACCTGAAACAGGTGGTTCTCGATCACGTCACGCAGACAGCCGGCGGTTTCGTAAAACCCACCGCGGCCCTTCACGCCGAAATCCTCGGCCAGAGTGATCTGGACACTGGCCACGTAGTTGCGGTTCCAGATCGGCTCCAGGAAAGAATTGGCGAAGCGAAAATACAGGATGTTCATGATCGCTTCCTTCCCGAGGAAGTGATCGATTCGGAAGATTGAGTCTTCGGCGAATACCGACTTCGCCACGCGGTTCAACTCACGCGCGGAGTCCAGGTCGCGGCCGAATGGTTTTTCCACGATGACTCTCGCCTGATCTGCCAGACCTGCTCCACCAAGCCCTGTAATCACCGTCGCGAAAAGCGCGGGCGGGATTGCGAGGTAGTGCGCCGGACGTCGAGCTCCGCCCAGGGCGACTTTGATCTTCTCGAATGTGGTCTGGTCGTTATAGTCGCCGCTCACGTAACTCAGCAGGGAAAGAAGTCGGTCAAGTGCGAGTTGATCGTCGATCCCGCCCGATCGCGAGATGCTGTCCTGCACTCGGTCGCACAACTGTGCATGAGTCCAATTCGGAGACGCGACGCCGATGACGGGAACCTTCAGCGCGTCGCGTTTGACCAACGCATAGAGCGCCGGGAAGATCATTTTGTGAGCGAGATCACCCGTCACACCGAACAGTACCATTGCATCTGATTGGACGGTTGTCATCGGGCGTCTCCCTCCCTGGCACCGGACTTCTCCTGATGGCCGCCAAACTCGTAACGCAGGGCGGACAGCATCCTGTCGGCAAAGTCGGCCTGGCCCCGCGAACTGAATCGCTCGTAGAGCGCGGCGCTCAGCACCGGGACCGGAACCGCTACGTCGATGGCCGCCGCAACCGTCCAGCGCCCTTCGCCTGAGTCCGACACTCGGCCGGTGAATTTCGCCAGATCGGGGCTTTCGAGCAGCGAGTGGGCGGCCAGATCCAGCAGCCACGAGGCAATCACACTGCCGCGCCGCCAGACCTCGGCGATGTCAGTCAGATTCAGATCATACTGGTAATGCTCGGGGTGTCGCAGAGGCGTGGTTTCGGCGTCGATGGCTCGCTGCTGTTGTCCGGCGTTGGCATGTCGCAGGATATTCAATCCTTCAGCATACGCGGCCATGAGGCCGTACTCGATGCCGTTATGCACCATCTTGACGAAGTGGCCCGCGCCGCTAGGGCCGCAGTGCAGATAGCCGTGTTCCGCGGTGCCGCCGACCTGCTCGCGACCGGGCGTCCGCGGCGCCGCCTCAATGCTGGGAGCCAGCTCGGCAAAAATGGGATCGAGACGCTGCACGACGGCTTCTTCGCCGCCGATCATCAGGCAGTAGCCCCGCTCCGCCCCCCAGACGCCGCCGCTCGTTCCGACGTCCAGATAGTGAATGCCTTTCGGTTTCAGCTCGGTGTTTCGGCGAATGTCGTCGTGGTAATATGAGTTTCCCCCATCGATGACCACGTCATCGGGTTCGAGAAAAGGGACAAGGGACTTCAGCGTTTGATCGACCGCCGCCGCCGGCACCATCATCCAGATGGCACGCGGCTTGCTCAGCTTGCGCGCAAAATCCTCCAGCGACGTCGCCCCGACCGCCTTCTCTTTGACGAGTGCCTGCACGGGTTCCGGATGGATGTCGTAAACGACGCACTGTTGGCCGGCCTTCATAAGGCGGCGCACCATGTTGGATCCCATCCGACCCAGTCCGATCATTCCAAGTTCCATGTTTTTTTGCTTTCTTTTGCAAGGTCGTATTGACCGCTCCACACGGGCGTCAAATATTGGCCAGTTCACCGAAGTATTCGTGATCCTCGGCATAGCCGCCTTCGCCCTGGTTGATCGACTTGACGTCCTCGACCAGTTCGATGGCCTGGATCCACTTGACCATCTTGAATCCAAGCTGGTTCTCCACACGCAGCCGCAACGGGGCACCGTGCTGATGGGTCAGCGGTTGGTAGTTCATCTCGTAAGCCAGCAAGGTTTGAGGGTTCGAGGCGTTTTCGAGCGAGAGGCTGTCGTAGTATTGGCCGCCCACGACGCCCGTGCCGAGATCGACGCCATCGCCGAAGGAATAGAAGATGACCGCCTTCGCCTCGGGGCGAGGCCGAACCAACTCGATCAATGCCGCCAGCGTCAAGCCGCCCCACTCGGCGATGCCCGACCAGCCCTGGATGCAGTGGTGCAGCGTAATTTGGGTCTTCTCACTCATCGTCCGCAGATCGTCCAGCGACAACTCGACGGGGTTCTCCACCAGGCCGTACACCCTGAGCCGGTAGCCATCGAAACCATTGGCGGCCAGCGTCTTCCATTCGTCCCGAGTCGGCATCGTGCCGTTGATCCAGAAGAAGGGAGAGATGTCTTCGCGGCGGAACTCGGCGACGGGGGCGACGCGGTCG
>JBKJLJ010000039.1:0-7010 GCA_046597015.1 Bryobacteraceae bacterium | reverse complement strand
GGAATGCCGAACAACGTGACGTACCAATCGTGGAACAACCGGATTGACTACCAGGCATCCGCGAAGCACCGGTTCTTTTTTCGTTGGTTGAAGAGCAGCTACCTGGAGGACGCGCAGGATTTTACTTATCAGACCGAGGCGGGGTTGATGGCATGGAACGAGAAGCGGCCGACGAAAAGCGCAGCGCTGGACTGGACCTATGCGGCGAGCGCGACGACGGTGATTAACGTGTCGGTAGACGGGAACCAATTCCTGCAGCAGAACCAACGGCTGGGGACGCGGAAGTACAAGCCGACCGATGCGGGGCTGCCCAGCTATATGGACGCCAAGTGTGGCGACGGGTGCGTTATGCCCCGGATCATTTGGCCGGGGATGACGTTCTGGAATGGGGACATGGTGATGAGTACGACGGTGGATCCAGGGCCGGTGGGGCGGCAGCAGGCGGTGAAGTTCAACCTGTCCCAGGTGCGTGGGGCGCACTCCCTGCGGGCGGGGATTGACTTCCGGCAGCACTATCGAACGCAGTTGCGGACGGGTGGATTTACGTCGGGAAATTTCACTTTCGCGAACAATTTTGTGCGGAAGGACGAAGATGGGTTGACCCCGGCGGGTGCCTTAGGGCTGACCTGGGCGACCTTCGCGCTGGGGATGCCGACGGGCATGTCCGTGGATACGAACGATACGTTCGCGTTGATGAGCCCCTACTACGCGTGGTATGCGCAGGACACTTGGCGACTTTCACGAAACCTGACGGTGACGATGGGACTGCGGATTGAATACGAGCAGGGACCGACCGAGCGGTACAACCGGGCGCTGGCGTATTTTGACCCGAAGCTGGAGTTGCCGATCAGCGCGGCGGCGCAGGCGGCGTATGCGCGGAACCCGCTGCCGGAGTTGCCGGCGAGCCAATTTGTGGTGAAGGGCGGGACGATATACACAGGTCAGAACGGGGTAAGCCGGCGGCTGTGGCGTAATGAGTTGATGTGGCTGCCGCGGGTATCGGCGGCGTGGACGCTTTCGCCGAAGACGGTAGTTCGCGGTGGCTATGGAAGCTACTACGACACGCTGAACGTGATGAATCAGGCGGCGGATCAGTATGGGTTTGCCCGGGCAACGAACACGGTATTGACGAATGACTTCGGGGTGAACTGGTTGGCGGGGAACCCGGGGGCGGGACGGTCGCCGTTGACGGATCCGTTCCCGGTGCGGGCGAACGGGACACGGTTCGACGAGCCGCTGCGGGACTCCTTAGGATCCATGGCGCGGGCCGGGCAGGGGTTCACTTACACGGGCTTCGATCGGTTGCATCCGCGAGTGCAGCGTTGGAGAGTAGGTGTGCAGCGGGAGCTATCGGCGAACATGATGGTGGAGGTTTCGTATTGGGGCCAGTGGGCGGACCGCATCAACGTGACGGTGCGCGAGGACGCGCTGCCTGCGGGATTTTGGGCGACGGGAAACGTGCGGAACAACACGATTGCGAATGAGCTGAATCGGCAGGTGCCGAACCCGTTTTTGTTGAGTAATTTCGCGTCGCTGCAGGGAACGAACCCGGTGCTGTATCAGCACCTGTCGACGCTCGGGGCGTTTACGAGTCCGACGATTGCGAAGAATCGGCTGTTGCGGCCTTTCCCGCACATGAACGGGCTTAACAACAATGCGACATCGGTGGGGGATGCGCGGACGCATGCGCTGGAGATGAATTTTCTCCGGCGGTTTTCGGGCGGCTTCAACCTGAACGCGTCGTATACGCGCATGCTGCAGGAGAATCGAACGATTCTGGAAAACGAGTTTGAATCGACTCCGCGGATCTTCTGGCCGAGCGACACCGCGCGGCCCCATCGGTTTACGGCGACTGGGATTTACGAGCTGCCGTTTGGCAAAGGGCGATCCTATTTCCAACAGGGGCTGCTGAACCATGTGCTGGGTGGGTGGCAGATGGCGGCGACGTATGAGTTTCAGCCGGGTCCCTTGTTGGGTTGGGGCAACGTTTTTTACAACGGCGATGTGAATCAGTTTGAAGGAAGCGCGACGGCGAATGGGCGGTCGCTGGAGCAGTGGTTCAATACGAGCCTGCCCTTTGAAAAAGTACCAGCCAACCAGCCGGCGGCGTTCCATGTGCGGGTGTTTCCGCGCTTTTTTAACGGATTGCGCGCCGATGGGGTGAACCAATGGAACGCGAATTTGCTGCGCGAATTCCGGATGACGGAGAAGGTACGTTTGCAAGTACGGGCAGATGTGATCAACTTACAGAATCGCTCGCAGATGAACTCGCCGGATGTATCGCCGGTGTCGACGAACTTCGGGCGAATTCAGAGTCAGACTTCTTCGCTGAACCGGTTCTATCAGGTGCAAGCGCGGATTCAATTTTAGGAGAGAGCTAGACATGTCAATGGACCGCCGAACCTTATTGCGGGGCGCCGGGCTGCTCGGCTTGGATGCGATGTTCACCGCCGAGCGGACGGACGCCGCGGCCGTGGGCCCGAACGACGTGATCAAGGTGACGAAGCTAGAGACCTTCGTGCTGAAGAACTCATGGGTATTCGTGAAGGTTTCGACCGACGCCGGGGTGACCGGTTGGGGCGAAATGTTGAAGGACGATGCGAAAGCCTGTGCGGCCGGAGCAATGGAAGTGGCCAATTATCTCGTGGGGCAGGACCCTTGCCGGGTGACCCACCATTGGCAGGCCATTCACCGGGGAGCGTTTTATCGTGGGGGGCCGGTGAAGACCGCGATCCTGAGCGGGATTGATCAGGCGCTGTGGGACATCAAGGGCAAGGTGTACGGGGTGCCGGTCCATAAGCTGCTGGGCGGGCCGACACGGGACCGGGTGCGAGTGTATGGGACGTTGAGCGATAAGACCGGGGTAAATGCGATCAAGGTGAGGCTGCAGGGTGGCAAACGGCTGCCGTTCAAATACAACGAAGGGCAGATGTTTGTGGAAGAGGTGGTGGAGCGCTTCAAGGCGCTTCGAGAGAAGGTGGGCAAGGGCGTAGACATCGGGGTGGAGTTTCATGGGGCGGTGCAACCGCCTACGGCGATCGTGCTGATGAAGGCGCTGGAGCCGTACTTCCCGTGGTTCTACGAGGAGGTTGTGCAGGCGTTGAACGTGGACATCATGGCGGAGTTGGCTAAGAAGACCCATATTCCTCTGGCGACCGGGGAGCGGATCTTCACGAAGTGGGGCTTTAAGGAGATCCTCGAAAAACGTGCGGCGATGATTCTGCAGCCGGACATCTGCTATGCCGGAGGGATCACGGAGCTGAAGATTATTGCGGGGATGGCCGAGGCTTACTACACGCCGATGGCGCCGCATAATCCGCAGGGGCCGTGTTCTTTGGCGGCCAGCTTGCAACTGGCGGCTTCGATTCCGAACTTCCTGATTCAGGAGCGGGGGGACAACGAGTACTTGGATTTGCTGAAGAAGCCGTTGCCGCCGGTCGTGAATGGATACCGGCCGCTGCTGACTGAGCCGGGCTTAGGAATCACAATTGACGAAGATAAGCTGCGGGCGCAGGTGGGCGAGCCACGGCCGTATTTGACGCAGTACGACACGGACGACGGCTCAGTGATCGACTGGTAAGAGCCGACGACGAAGGAGGGGCCAAACGAGGCAGCCGAGGAGCGTGAGAGCGCTGATGAGGCGGCAGAGTTTGGCCTCGGTTCCTCCGTCGTAGACGAGGAGGACGGGTTCGGTGGTCACGATCTGGCCCTGGGCGTCCTGCGTGAGGGGCGAGGGTTGGCCGTTGGCATTGAAGGCCTTCCAGCCGGGGTGCCAGTTGATCGGCGCAAGGCCGGGGCCGGCGGCGTAGACGTGGTTATCGTCTTGCCAGGTTAAGGGGATGGTGGGACCGCGGGGAATGGCGTAGATGCGGGTGTCTTCTTCTTCCCAGAGCACGGTGAGCCGGTCGGCGAATTGGGTGGGCTTTGCGTAGGGCTTCCAGAATTCGGGACTCGCCTGGCCGGAGACGACAAGGGCTTCGACGCCGACCTGCTGGAGGAGAGCGACGGCGCGGTCCGGGTTGGTTTCGGCGAATACGTTGTTCATGAGCGTCTGCTGCATGGTGGTGGGCGCGGTGGGATAGGAGCCGCCGGTGTACTGGTGGACGGTAGAGAAGGCGTTCATCCATTGGGCGATGGAGCCGGGGGCGAAGACGATTTTGTCGGGGATGTTTTGTTGCATCCAGCGGGCGGCGCGATACTCGATGCTGCCGACGGGGTCGGAGCTATGGATGACGTCCTTCGAGAAACGGCGGAGGTGAACGATTTGTTGACCGGCGGGCCAGAGGACGGCAAGGGCGAGAGCGACGCGAAGCCACCTGTGGGCGCGGTCGACGAGCGGGGCGACGGAGAAGACGGCGAGGACAACGAGCGCGAATTCGAGCTCGATTTTGTAGCGAAGGGGCTGTTGGAGAAAGTGGATGCCCCAGCGGATTTCGAGCCAGGGAATGGCGGCGAAGACGGCGGCAAGCAGGAGGAAAAGCCGGTAGTAGTTGGGCAGGCGGCGAGTGATTAGCGCGAGGGCGGCGATGAGGGCGGCGACGGCGGCCAGCCCCCACCAGGATTGCGTGCTCCAGGCGCTTTCCGGGTAGAGGGCGGCGTTGGCGCTGAGGATCCGAAAGAGCGACGGAGGATAGAACGGGCAGACGACCAGATAGGCGAGCAGGCCAGCAACGGCGACCTCCTTCCATTGGCCGGAGACGATGGTCCAGACGAGGCCGAGGAGCGCGGCTCCGGTGACCCCGAAGGCGCTGGAGAGGGCGGCCAAGGCGATAGCCCACCAACGCCAGCCGAGGAGGAGGAAGCTCAGGGCGAGGTAGTGCGGGGCTTCATCCCAAACGAAGTGGAGATAGAGGCGGCGGGCATCGGCGAGGTGGGCCCAGGCGAAAGCACCATCGGGGAGGAGGAGTTCAGTGGGAGAGGAGAGCGTGTAGACAACGGCGGCGATGAAGCTCCAGCCGGGCTTCTCGGTGAGGCGCGAGGCGAACCAGAAGAGGAGCAGGGGACCGAGGGCGAGGCTGAGTCCCATGACGACGTACAGGCCGAGATGGCGGGAGAGCCAGGGGACGAGCGGAGCGTAAGTGAGTTCGAAGGGCATGCCGCCGTAGGAGTAGGGCCACCAGTGGGGAGTAGCGAAATGGCTATCGGCGAGATGGGCGATGGCTAGCCAGTAGCCGTGCATGGATTGGGGTTGGGCGGAGAAATCGATGGCGAAAATCTGGCGGACTAGATAAAGGTTCAGCCAGAGGATGGCGATCGCGTAAGCCCAGGGAAGCGCGCGACGGTTCACTCCGTCACTATCCCACGCCGAAATCAGATAACCTGTTCATTGAACATGTTATCTGAAACGGCACGGGCGGTACAAAAGGCGGCGACGCGGGTGAGAATTTTGGATGCGGCACGGGCATCGCTGGAGACGGCGGGGTATGAGGGGACGAACTTGCGGGAGGTGGCCCGCGTGGCGGGGGTATCGACCGGGGCGGTATTGGCGCACTTCCGGGATAAGCAGGACTTGTTGCACGCGGCTTTGTTCGAAGATCTGGAGCGGACTTGGGCGGAGGCGCGGTCAACGGCGCGAGGGCGCTCGCTGGAGCGGGACATTGGGAAGATTGCGGAGACGTTCTTCGGCTTCTATGCGAAGCGACCGGCGTTGTCGCGGGCTTTGTTGCGGGAGTCGCTTTTTGCGGCACCGCCGTGGAGTGAGCGCTTCGCGGCGCAGGTGGGTGAGGTGCATCAGCACGTAGCGGGGTTGCATCGGGCGGCGCGGGGATCAACCGCGGCGGAGGCGGGGCTGTTTGGGGCGGCCTTCTTTTCGTTCTACTATTTTGCGCTTCTGGCTTGGCTGCAGGGCGGCCATCCGGATCCGTTGGGGCTATTTCGGAAGCTGCTGACGCAGCATATGGAGAAAAGGTAAATGGGATCGATTCTATTTAAGAGCGAAGTGGATAGGGAGAGGATGCGGGAGGCGAGCCACTGGTTTTTGGCGCAGGTGCCGGGGGCAGTGGAGGAGCGGTATGTGGCGACGCGGTGGGGGAGGACTCGAGTGCTGGTAACAGGGCCGGAAGAGGGGCCGCCGTTGGTGGTGTTGCACGGGGCGATGGCGTCGGCGTCGCATGTGCTGCCGGAGCTGGGCCCGATTCTGGGCCACTGCCGGGTTTATGCCTTGGACGTTTTGGGTCAGTCGCCGTGGAGCGAGGATCGGAAATTGGACGATTACGGCGGTTGGTTGGACGCGGTGACGACGGCGTTGGGGCTGACTCGATTTGCGCTGCTCGGCGTTAGTTGGGGCGGGATGGTGGCGCTACGGGCGGCGTTGACAGTGGCTGAACGGTTGAGTCATTTGGTGCTCGTGGTGCCGGTGGGGGTGGTGACGGGATCGGTATGGACGGGACTGCGCGATGGCGCATGGCCGGTGATGACGTATCGGTGGCGTCCCACGGAGGCGCGGCTGGAGAGAATCGTGGCAACGCAGTTCACGAACCGGCACGCCGAATGGGAACGATATCTGGGGGAGGCGCTGCTGGCGTTTCGGCTGGACTTTCAGGTGCCGCGGTTGGGGAAGGGGGATGGCTGGGAGCGGATTCGATGTCCGGTGTTGGCCTTTGGCGCGGATCTGGACGTACATGCTCCGGGGGAGCCGTTGCTGGTGCGGCTGCGCGATTGGTTCCCACAAGCGGAAACAGAACTGCTACAGAAAACGAAACACTGCCCGCCGTTGACGCCGGAGTTTCGAGCGTTTCTGGGGGGACGAATTCTTCGGTTTCTGGATGCAACGAGGAAGGGCGACCGCCTCAGTTCCACCTGACCAAGCTCCACGGGAAGCCGGGACAAAGAATGGAGTTGTGCGTAGCTTATAGTTCAATGCCAGATATACTAACGCCAGAGGAATTAGGCGATGCGAACTTTACTGTATTTGGTTCTGGTTGCTTCGACGTGGCTGCCGCTGGAGGCCCAAGATTCATCGCCGCGGAAGCTGATCACTTCCGTTGATGGAAAAGACCTGTTCGTTGCGT
>JBKJLJ010000996.1:0-5878 GCA_046597015.1 Bryobacteraceae bacterium | reverse complement strand
GGAATGCCGACTGCTAAACCGAACGTGAAGAAGGCGGCAATGGAGATCCACCAGCCGTAAAAACTTTTACTAGGGCTCTTTTCCATGAATGCACTTTTATACCATATAGCTTATGCGCCTTACCCTTTTGCTCCTGCTTGCCGCGCTGCGGCTACCCGCCCAGAACCCCGATTGGACGGCGCCTTTCCCGGCGCATACGATCGCCGGTAACTTGCACTATGTTGGTACGAAAGATTTGGCGTGTTACCTGATCACGACACCGCAGGGCCACATTCTAATCAATACGGGTTTGGCCGATTCGTTACCGCTAATGCAGGCGAGCGCGAAGAAGTTGGGTTTTGACCTGAAGGACGTGAAGATTCTGCTCACGATGCAGGCGCACTACGACCATGTGGCGGCGTTCGCGGCAGTCCAGGAGCTTTCGGGGGCGAAGGTTTACGCGACCGAGGGCGATGCGGCGTATCTCGAGGCCGGCGGTAAGAACGACCCCTTGTTTTTGGCCTTCGCGGATCAGGACTTCAGCTATGCGCCAGTGAAGGTGGACCGGCGGCTGAAGGACGGGGACACGGTGAAATTGGGAGGAACGGAGGTGAAGGTGATCTCGCTTCCGGGGCATACACGCGGGGCAGCGGGCTACGCGGTGAACGGGGTGCTGATTGTGAATCTTCCCTCGGTGGTCATCAAGCTGATGGGGAACAAGGCGTACCCGACCATCGTGGAAGATTATGAGGCAACGTTTGGGAAGCTGAAGCAGTTGCATCCGACGCTGTGGGTAGCGGGGCACGGTTCGCAGTATGGCCTGGAGGTGAAGTACGCGAAGAAGTCGTTTGTCGATCCGGAAGGGTATGCGACGGCGGTGGCGAACTCGGAGAAGCAGTTTAAAGAAAAACTGGCTAAGGAGCGAGCGAGCCGTTAAAGGCTGCGGAGATGGAAGCCGCCGTCGACGTTGAGGACTTGGCCGGTGGAGTAGTCGAGGAGGCCGTCGGCGATGCCGCGGACGGCTTTGGCGATGTCAGAGGTTTCGCCCATGCGGCGTTGGGGCAGCAGGCCGTTGGCGATTTTTTCTTCGTAGACGGATTCGACGGCGGAGATCATGTCCGTGCGGATGATGCCGGGCCGGATTTCAAAAACTTTGATGCCCATTTCGGCAAGGCGCGTCGCGTAGAGCGAGACGGACATGGCGAGGCCGGCCTTGGAGATGCAGTAGTCGGCGCGGTTGACCGAGGCGGTAAAGGCTGAGATGGAGGTGACGAAAATGATGCGGCCACCGCCTTGATCGGCCATCCAGTTAGCGGCGGCCTGGGTGAGAAAGTGGGGGCCCTTGAGGTTGGTATTGATGAGTTCGTCGAAGCTCTCTTCGGTAGCGACCAGCATGTCGGCGCGGACCCGGGGGGCCATGCCGGCGTTGTTGACGAGCAAGTCGAGGCGGCCAAATTTTTCGCGGGTGAAGGCGAGGAGGCGGGCGCGGTCTTCGCCGTTGCCGATGTCGCATTGAATGATTTCGGCCCCGGTTTCGGCGCGGAGCGATTCCGCGGCGTCGAGGCGGCCGCGATAAGTGGCGACAAGGGAATGCGATTTGGCGAGTTCGAGGGCGATGCCTCGGCCGATGCCTCGGCTGGCACCGGTGATGAGGGCGACGGGTCTATTCATTCACTGTCTTGAATAGCACGAATGAGTTCGCCGGCGGTGAACTTTTCGATGAGGACGTGGTTCCCGACGAAGACGGTGGGCGTTTTGGCGACGCCGCGGGCGTGGGCTTCGAAGAGGTCAGCGTCGACGCCGGCGGAGTCGCGCTCGGCGACGGGCGCATGGACCTGGCCGATCGAAAAGAGGCAGCGGCGGCGCCAGGCCCACTCGGCTTCGGTGCTCTCCATGACCCGGAGGAACTGCGCTTCTTCAGCGAGGCGGCGGGCGGAAGGGTGCTTGAGCAGCGGGAAGTCCCGCCGGATAAAGGTTACGGTTTCGCCGAGCGCCGGAATGAGATGGTCGTCGAGCATGTGCTGCAGACGCGCGCAATCTGGGCACTCCAAGTCTTCAAAGATTTCAACGGTGACCATAAGGCTAGTGTAGCTAGGCGGTTTTCTTGAACCGCTGCATGAGGCCAGCCACGACGGTTTTCCCTTTGGCCAAGCCTTCGTCGTAAATGTCATGCCGTTCGTCGCGCGAGAGTTGGCCGCCGAGGCCGTAGAGCTTCTGCAGGCCGCGGCCGACGAGCCAAGTGCCGGCGTAGGAGACGGTGGCCTTGCTGACGACGCCGGCACCGAAGGGAATCTTGCTGACTAGCTCTCTGGCGATTGCCCGCCAGCCGAAGGCTCCAGCGATGACAGATGCCACTTGCGTTTTCTGTTCGCGGTAGCCGATGGAGCGATCGTTCGCTCCGGCGAGCATGAAGGCCATGCGGAGTTGGTTGGCGGTGATGAACGCGGTATCGCTGGCGAATTCTCCGATGGCGAAGGGTAGGGAGAGAAAGCTGGGGACGATGTTGGGCAGGGAGGTGGCGATAGAAAAGAGCGCGTTTTCCTGGCTAACGGCGTTGATGATCTTCTCCGAGACGGGCTTGCGAAAGGCGACGAAGTGGCGCGCCAAGGCGAGGCCGAGATCATCGTGTTTTTCGATGATTTCGCGGACGGTGCGGGCGGGGTCCTGCTTGTAGAACGTGAAGGCGTGGCGCGGCTTGTTCAGCCCTTCTTCCCACAGTTCTAGATCGACATGAGCCGGGAGGGCGGGCATGGAGGGCAGGCGCGGCGCGAGAGGGTGCACGAGCCGGACGAGCTCGTTCTTCTTCTTTTCAGAAAGGTGATCCGGGGCGAGAAAGGCCCACATGCGATTGAGCTCGTTTTCGCTACTGGCGGTGAGACCGATGTTGATTTCCTGTTCGGCCAACTTCCGGACTTGCTGAGGATTCAGGTTCTTGATGGATGTCGCGACGGATTTTATGAAAGATGTGATTGCCATGGTTATGCCGGTCGAGATGCGCCGTGGAGCCGGAAGAGCAAACGGAGTTGCTGGCGCCATTCTAACCCGACGCCCATGCGCTCCACTGCAACTACAGATGAGAAAAAGCTCAAGATGGTTTCGGTAGTCGGGTGGAATTCAAGGGCGGGGGCGACGAGGAAGAGGCGGGGGCGGTCGGCGGAGATGGCGTGGCCGGGAAAATAGCCGTGGGAGGCGAATTCATTGCGTTCGGCATGCCAGGCGACGCGCATCCAGTAGTCGAGGGCTTGGATCGGCAGGTGGATGTCTTCAGTGGCTTTGATCTCGAGGACGACGAGGCGGCCGGAGCGTTCGATCGAGAGCAGGTCGGCGATGCCGCGGTCGAGGCCGGCGAGCGCGGGAACCTGGCCGTAGATGGGTTCGGGGCAGAGGCGGGCGTCGAGCGTGGTGATGGATTCGCGGACGCGCATTTCCAGCCAGGCTTCGGGACCGCGCTGGTTCAGAATGCTGCCGTGTTCGCTGCGGAGGGTGACGAGTTCGGCGACCAGGGAGCGCAGTTCGGGGAGGTTGGTTGGGAGGAGGACGCGTTTGTCGTCGAGGCCGCCGCGGAGTTCGCCATGACGCCAACGGGCGAATTCCAGGCCGAAGACGCGGAAGCTGGCGGTGCCGCCGGCGAGGGAGACGCGTTCGACGTTGGGCCAGGCGGCGAGTTGGGCGACCCAGTCGGGGAGGGCGAGAATGGAGTGCTGGCAGCGTTCGAGGCTGGTTTGGAGGTTGCCGCAATCGGCGGGATCGAGCCGGGTGGCGTGGCCGTCGGATCCGTAGGCGAAGAGGGTGAAGAGCGCTTTGGCGGGGTCGAGCCAGGGGAGGCGGAGAGCGATGGCTTGGGTTTCGTGGGCGGGGAGGAAGATTGCGAGGCCTTCGACGGTAACTTTGGGCTGGCGACGGCGGCGGACGTAGTCGAGCCAGATGAGGCCAAAGGAGAGGGCATGGGGGGCTTCGGGGGGCGCGAGGATGGCGGCCCAGGCGCGTTTGCCTTGGCGGACGACGGCGCGGGGGTAGTTGGCAGAGAGGGTGTGCTGGAGGTCGCGTTCGGTGGAGAGATCGTCGAGTTCCCAGCCGACGAAGGAGCGGCGGAGCATGGTGCGGAACTGCTCGCGGACGATCATGCGGTCGCCTTGCCGATCCCACTGGAGGGCTTCGGGACGGTTGGCGTCGAAGATCCAGGCTTCGGCTTGGCGGCCGCCGAACTTTTCGATGACGAGGGTGAGACGGCCGGTTTGACGGTGGTCTACGGCGAGGATACGCCGGTTCCAATTGCGGACGTCGTCCCAGGCGGAAAGCATGAGGCGGCCGGCGCTGAGGCTGTACTGGTGGCGGTCAGGGAGGAGCGGGAAGGCTTCGTCGCCGGGTTCCTGGACGACGGGTTGGCGGCAGCGGCTGACGAAGGCTCTAATGGCTACTTCGAGATGTTCGCTATCGACAGCGGCGACGGGGCGGCGGGACTTGGGCATCTGTACTTACGTTGGGTGAAGTCGCGTAAACTCTCAGTTAATGCCGGATAGTTTGCGGGAACGATGGGACGGAGTAAGAGAGCGCATCAGTGTTGCCTGCGCGAAGGCGGGGCGAGCGGAGAGCGAGGTGTTGCTGCTGGCGGTAACGAAGGTGTTTCCGTCGATGGTAATTGAAGAGGCCTACGCTTTGGGGATGCGTGAATTTGGCGAGAATTATGTGCAGGAGTTCGAGAGAAAGCGGCCGCTGCTGCCGGAGTTGCCGGGGGCGCGGTTTCACTTGATCGGGCATCTGCAATCGAACAAGGCGAAGAAGGCGGGGGAGCTGTTCGACGTCGTGCAGACGGTGGACGGGCCGAAATTGGCTCGGCGGCTGGACGAGCTGGGCAAGCCGATGGAGGTGATGGTGGAGGTGAAACTGTCGGACGAAGAGGCCAAGCACGGGTGCGACGTGGCGGATCTGGCGGCGGTGGTAGAGGCGATTCGAGGGTCGGCAAACTTGACGCTGAAGGGGCTCATGACGATTCCGCCGTGGGATCAGGACGCCGAGAAGTCCCGGCCTTATTTTGCGCGTTTGCGGGAGTTGGCAGCGACGCATGGGTTGGCGGGATTGTCGATGGGGATGTCGAACGATTTGGAGGTGGCGATTCAGGAGGGGTCAACGATTGTGCGGGTGGGCACGGCGCTGTTCGGCCGCCGGCAGAAGGCATGACGGTAGGGTTTTTCTCGCCGCTGCCGCCGGCGAAATCCGGGGTGGCGGACTACGCGGCGGACCTGCTGCCGCTGCTGCCGGCGCGGGTGAATCAGCCGGGCGATGTGAATTTGTATCACGTCGGGAACAATCAACTGCACCGGGAGATTTACGGCCGGGCGTTGCGGGAGCCCGGGGTGGTGGTGCTGCATGATGCGGTGCTGCATCACTTCTTTTTGGGGTCGATGGGGGAGGGGGAGTATGTGGACGAGTTTGTTTATAACTATGGGGAGTGGGCGCGGGAGTTGGGGCGGGAGTTGTGGCGGGGGCGGTCGGGGTCGGCGACGGACCCGCGGTATTTTCGGTATGGGATGCTGCGGCGGTTGGTGGAGCGGTCGCGGGCGGTGATTGTGCATAACGCGGAGGCGGCGCGGCGGGTGGGGGAGAAGGCGCGGGTGATTCCGCATTACTTCAAGGCGCCGGTGTTGCCGGAAGGGTGGGAGGTGGAGCGGTGGCGGGCGGAGCGGGGGTTGCGGCCGTCGACGACGTTGTTTGGGGTGATGGGGTATTTGCGGGAGTCGAAGCGGGTGATGGCGGTGGTGCGGACGTTTCGGAGATTGCGGGCGGAGGGAGGGGACGTGGCTCTGGTGTTGGCGGGGGAGATTGGGTCGACGGACTTAGCGCGGGCGTTGGATTGGGAAGGGGTGATGCGGGTGGGACATATGCCGGAGCGGGAGTTTTG
>JBKJLJ010000730.1:0-8196 GCA_046597015.1 Bryobacteraceae bacterium | reverse complement strand
TGACGGGGAAGTTGAATCTGGACCCTTCAGTCGGGCTTCCACTTACCGAGACAACACTGGCTGAGCGGCTCAAGAAAGCGGGTTACGCGACCGGGGTGGTCGGGAAGTGGCATTTGGGCGGAACGACGGTGTTTCACCCGCAGAAGCGCGGGTTTGACGAGTTCTATGGATTTCTTCATGAGGGGCACTTCTTTGTGCCTCCACCTTATATCGGGGTGGTTTCGCACCTGCGAAAGAATGAGCCGCCGTATGATGCCGAGAACCCGATGATGCGCGGGACGGAGACGATTCGCGAGGGCGAGTATCTGACCGACGCGCTGGCCCGGGAGGCGGTGAGCTTCATCGATCGGCATAAAGCCGGGCCGTTTTTCCTTTATGTGCCTTGGAACGCGATTCACAGCCCGATGCAGGCCAAGGGGGATTCGCAGAAGCGGTTCGCCAGCATTACGGACGAACATCGGCGAGTCTTTGCGGGCATGCTGGCGTCGCTCGATGAAGGGGTGGGGCGGGTGCTGGGGGCGCTGCGGAAACATGGCCTGGAGCGGGATACGCTGGTGATTTTCCTGAGCGACAACGGGGGGCCGACGGCGGAGTTAACATCAAGCAACAAGCCTTTGCGAGGCGGGAAGGGGCAGCTCTATGAGGGTGGAATTCGGGTGGCGTTTGCCGCGCAGTGGAAGGGGCACTGGAAAGGGGGAAGGACGGTGGACACGCCGGTGATCGCGACCGACGTCGTGCCGACGGTGTTGCGCGCGGCCGGGATCGGCTTTCGAGAAGGCGAGTTTGACGGAGTGGATTTGGCGGGGAAACGGAGCGAGCGGACACTGTTCTGGAGGTACGGGAAGAACGTGGCGGTACGGCAGGGGAAGTGGAAACTGGTGCGGCAGAATCGGACGGAGTTTGAACTGTTTGATTTGAGCCGGGACGTGGGGGAGACCCGGGACTTAGCGAGTGAGGAGCCGGCGGTGAAGTGGAGACTGGAGCGGGAGTTGGAGAGGATCAACGCCGAGATGGTGGCGCCGCGGTGGGGTAGGACGGGTAAAGAAATGTAAAAGCGGGTCGGCCGGAAGAAACGCTGGAGTGGCACGTGGGTTAATGGTTGCAGATCAATGAACAAGTGGATTCTGTTTTCTTCTTTAGCCTTCACCCTCTCAACGTTACAAGGCCAGACGCCGCCTCCCCATCCGGCTTGGGAGAAGGATCAAGTGCATGAGATTCGACTGCGATTTGTGCAGCCGGACTATTGGGAGCAGTTGACGGCGAACTACATGGGCACAGAGACGGACGCGGCGTACCTGGAAGCATCGCTGACGTGGGGCCTGTACAAGTTCGATTCGATCGGCGTGCGGTTCAAGGGGAATAGCTCGTATCGGGTTATGGGCAACAAAAAGCCGTTTCGGCTGAAGCTGAACGAGTTTGTGAAGGGCCAAAAGATTGAGGGAATCGGGGCGTTCAACCTGAGCAACGGAGCGATGGATCCGAGCATGGTGCGGGAAGGACCTTACTACGAAATGGCCGCGGCCGCAGGGTTAAAGGCACCCCGGACAAACTATGCGGCGCTCTACATTAACGATCGATATTGGGGTCTGTACGTACTAGGCGAAGTGGTGAACAGCGACTTCCTGAAGAACTACTTCGGCAAGGGGGAAGACACCGGGAACCTGTACAAAGGCAATATCGGAGCGACCTTTGCGTACTTAGGGACGGACAAAGCCGTTTACAAAGAGGTTTGGGAGAAGCAGACGAACGAAGAGGCAGACGACTGGTCGGATTTGATTGCGTTATGCAAGACGCTGGCTGATACGCCGACGGCGGAGTTAGAGGCGACGATGGGTTCGCTGCTGGACGTTGATAGTTTTCTGACTGCGATTGCGCTGGATAACGCGACCGTGAACCTGGACAGCTATATTGGCATGGGCCAGAATTTCAACATCTATCGGCGGCCGTCGGACAAGCGTTGGATGTGGATTGTGTGGGATCCGAGCTTGGCGTTTGGCGCGTTTACGCAAGGGGTGAACGCTGGCGGACTCGTGCAACTGCCGCTGGACTGGACCAACACGGGCGCGGGCGGCGGAGGGGGAGTTCCCCCGGGTGGCCCGCCTCCTGGCGTGCCACCTGGACTTCCGCCGGGACTTCCGCCGGGACTTCCACCTGGAGTTCCGCCAGGACTTCCGCCGGGCGGCGGCGGGACGGCGATTCCGCCGGGACGGCCCTTGTTCACGAAGTTGCTGGCGGTACCGTCGATCCGGGCTCGATATCTCCAGATCTACAAGCAAATGATTGACAAGGTGTTTGTGGCTGGTCCGACAATTGCGCGGATGAATTCGTTGCGGGCGATGATTCGACCTTTCTACGAGGCGGATACGCAGAAGCTTTCGACTATGGCGCAGTTCGACGCCGCGATGACGGCACCCATTACGACGACGCCGGTGGGCGGTGGTCCCGGCGGCGGCATCGGAGGAGGAGGGACAATACCTGGTCTCCAGCCTCTGATTGAAGGCCGGCTCACTTGGCTGCGGTCGCAGCTCGAACCCATGGCACTCACCCCGGGTCAGTTACAGGCCGACTCTACGAGCCTAACGTTTTCGATGCCGGTGGGCGGAACGGCGGCGGCGCAGCGGGTAAGCTTGACCTTCAGTGGCGTGGGGACCACGCCCACCTATTCGATTCTGTCGAAGACATTGACGGGCGGGAGTTGGTTGACTCCCTCACCGACAGGGGCCGCGTTGCCAGGAGCGTTCCAAGTAGCAATGAGTGGCAGCGGGTTGCCGCCGGGAAGTTATGCGGGCACGGTGCTGGTTCACCTTGCGGGCGCGGTGAATTCGCCGGTGACAATTCCAGTGACGCTGAACATCACGGCGCAGGGAACCCCGGCGGTGGCGGAGATCGTCAACGCCGCCAGCTATGCGCGCGGCGCTTTGGCTCCGGGGACGATCGTGACCTTGTTTGGGGCGAATCTCGGTCCGACGACTTTATCGACCGCCGCCAGCGGCGTCCAGGTGATGTTTGACGGGGTGGCGGCGACATTGGTTTATGTCAAAAATGACCAGATTGGAGCGGTGGCGCCGATGGCGTTGGCAGGCAAGAGCCAGACCGCGGTGAAGGTCATTTACGGCAACCAGAATTCGGTTGAGGTGACGCGTCCGATGGCGGCCACCGCGCCGGGGATCTTTACCTTGAACGCGTCCGGAACTGGGCCGGGGGCGATCATCAACCAAAACGGGACGGTCAACAGCGCAACGGCAGTCGCCGCGAAGGGATCGACGATTGCGATTTACCTGACGGGGGCGGGGGTAGTGAACGCATCGCAAGCGATTGCCGCTCCGGTAGCGGTCACCATCGGCGGACAGGCGGCGACGGTGGCTTATGCGGGTGCGGCACCGGGTAGCATCATGGGGCTTTATCAGATCAACGCGACGATTCCCGCCGGTTCACCGAGCGGAGCAGTCCCCGTTGGCCTTACGATCGGGGGCGTGGCAGCCCAGAGCGGGGTGACGGTGAACGTACAATAGCTCCGCCGGGAGCACGAAAGAGGATAATACCTTATGGTCTTCTTTCGGGCTTTGGGTCTTTCACTTGCGGTTTGCGTGGCGCAGCTATGGGGGCAAAACGCCTCGGTGTCGGGAACTATTTTGGACCCGTCCGGGGCAGGGATCCCCCAAGCGAAGGTTCTAGTAAGAAACTTAGCGACAAACGTCGCCGTCGAGACGCGAACCAATGGGCAGGGATTGTTCTTCCTGCCTCCGGTGGCCCCCGGTAAGTATCAGTTGACGGCGGGGGCGGCGGGTTTTGCCGAAGCGGAGGTGAACGATCTGGTGCTGGAGGTGGGCCAACAGCGGACGGTGACGCTACGACTCGAGACGGGACAATTGAAGCAGACGATCTCAGTGGAGGCGGCGGCACCTCTATTAAATGTTCAGTCGGCGGATCGGGGATCGGTGGTGGAGAACCAGTTTCTCAAATCGATTCCGCTGAATGTGCGGAATCCGATGCTGTTGCTTACCCTGGCACCGGGGGTTACCGGCGGGTTGAACGCGGGGATCAACACGGCGTCGCAATCGACGACGAACAACTTCCGCATCAACGGCGGCCGGGGGGCGACCAATGAGATTTTGATTGATGGCGCCTCGAATACGGGCACTTACAATAACCAGGTTTCAGCGATGCCGCAGGTGGACTCCATTCAGGAGTTCAAGGTGAACACCTCGCCCTACGCCCCGGAGTATGGGCGGACGGGGGGCGGCTTGATCAGCTTCGCGATGCGAAGTGGAACGAACGGTTTTCATGGGACGCTGCACAATTTCCTGAGGAATTCGATACTGGATTCGAACGGCTTCAATGCCAACCGGGCGGGCCAACCGCGGCGGACGTTTCGCCGCAACCAGTTTGGCGGAACCTTTGGAGGGCCGGTACACATTCCGAAGTTGTATAACGGAACGAACCGGACGTTCTTCTTTTTCGCTTACGAGGGACTGCGGGAACGGAGCATCGGCAGCTTCACGGGATCGGTACCGACGGACCTCGAACGAAAGGGCGATTTTTCGCAGACGCGACTGCAGAATGGGAGCTTGATTCAGATTTTCGATCCGCGGACGACGCGGCTCGATCCGACGAGGCCGGCGGGGACAACTCGCTATATTCGTGACCCGTTTACGGGAAACGTGATTCCCGGAACACTACTGGGAAAAGTAGCAACCAACGCGGTGACTTACTTCCCGCAACCGAACCAGCGTGGAGACGGGGGGAGCAACATCAACAATTTTTTCAGTTCGGCCCCGAATTCGCTCGACGGCGACCGGATTGACACCAAAGTAGACCATCAATTTTCAAACCAACACAGTGTGTTCGCGCGGTGGAATTACTTTGAGAATTTGAATGCGCAGCCAAGTGTTTTCGGCAACTTCGCTTCGCCCGTGCAGACCCCGAACCGGATCCCCGGGACGAATTGGGCGGGGAACCACACTTGGAGCGTACGGCCCACGTTTTTGGTGGAGCACTTCTTCTCGCTGAACCAGAGTGAGACGAACCGGATTCCGTTGAGCTTGGGCTTCGACGCGACCACGTTGGGGGTTTCTTCCGCGGTAGCAAAGGCGCCTCGCCAGGCTTACTTCCCTGTGTTGAGCATCGGACGCACGAGCGGATTGGGTCCGCAGGGTACCGCCTCGAATTCGGTGGTCTCCCGAACGCTGCAGTACCAGATTAAGGCGACCAAACAGATGGGAAAGCATTCGTTCAAGTTCGGCTATGACTGGCGACGATTCCGGGTATCGATTGACAACCCGCAGCCGTTAGGAATCAGCGCGAGCGGATCGTTCACGGGTGGGCCGAACCCGCAAGCGCAGGCGGCTGCGTCGGGTCACGGCCTGGCGGATTTATTTCTCGGAGTGGCCAATGTGAATCACAACATTCGACCGCGAGAGCAGCATCAGCATTATTACAACGCCTGGTTTTTCCAGGACGAATGGCGGATTGCGAGTAAGCTGACGCTGACTGCCGGGTTGCGCTATTCGATCGAAACGCCGCGGACGGAGAAGCTGAACCAGTATGTCTATTTGGACTTGAATTCGGCTTCGCCGCTGCAGAGCGCGGTGCCTGCAGTGGCCGGACTGCGTGGCGGTCTTGGATTCGTTGGGACGAAGGAGAGCCCGGGTCGACGGACGCAACTGGTCGATCTCGGAATGATCGACCCTCGGCTCGGCTTGGCGTACCAGCTTAACCAGAAGACGGTATTGCGAACGGGCATCGGCGTGTTCCATCATCCGCTGGTTCCGAATACGGACGTGGCTTTGGGCTTCTCTCGGAATACGAGTTCCCTAGTGGCAGAGGCGGACGGCGTCACTCCACAATTCAACCTCGATAACCCATGGCCGACCGGTTTGTTGCAGCCCAGCGGAAATACTCTCGGGCTGAACACGCTGTTAGGCCAAGGCATTAGCGGGCCACTGCGAACCCAGGGCTTACCGTACCAGTTGCAGTGGAGTTTTGACATTCAGCGGCAGTTGCCGGGGAATTGGGTGGCCGAGGTGGGGTACGCGGCGAACAATGCGTATCGACTGCCGTCGTCTGTGCAGTACAACCAGTTGTCTCCGGATACGGTGACCCAACTGGGTAGCGGCGTGAACCAGACCGTGCCGAACCCGTTTTTCGGCGTGATTACGGATCCGACGTCGTCATTGAGCCTATCGACCGTCCAGCGTGGCCAACTGCTGCGGCCGTTTCCGCAGTTTACGTCAGCGGCGGGTTCGCAGGTGGGGGTTGGGCAATCGAACTATCATGCGCTGCAGGCGCGCGTGGAGCGTCGGTACGCGAACGGATTGGCCGTACTCTTCGCCTACACATTTTCAAAGACCATCGACAACACGGCCGAGTTAGGCGGCTTCCTGGGCGCTTCGCCCGGGTTCCAGAACAACTACTGTTTCCGGTGCGATCGGTCGCTATCGTATCAGGACGTACCGCACGCTGTGCGGCTTTCGACACGGTACGATTTGCCGAAATTAACCAAGAATAAGGTTTTGGGCCACGTCCTGAACGGCTGGGGAGTGGGCAGTTTTCTGAGCATCGAGAGCGGCACTCCGCTAGTTGTCAGTTCCCCGAACGATTCGTCCTCATTTGGCGGCGGGAGCGGAATGCGGCCGATGGCGACCGGAGAAAAGGCCGGGTTGGGAGCCGTGGAATTTACGGACGGGGTGCAGTACTTCAACGCTGGAGCGTTCCGTCGGACCCCGCAGTTTCAGTTTGGTAACGTGAGCCGCACGCTGCCAGATGTGCGAAACCCCCGCCAGTGGAATTGGGATGCGCTCGTGGAGAAACGGTTTCGCCTGACTGAACGGGTAAGTCTGGATTTCCGGAGCGAGTTCTTCAATTTGACGAACAGCGTGTTGTTCGCCGGGCCGAGCACGTCGATTACGGCTGGCGACTTCGGGCGGATCACAGCTTTACGGCAAACCAACACGCCACGACAGTTGCAGTTTGCGTTACGGCTGAGTTTTTAAACTTAGCCGAACTTCTGAGGTGGGTGCGGGAACGGGCCCATACTGTGCGGGACTTACGAAAATGGCCTCAACGAAGGACTGACCAGGTCGTCAGGCAACTGGCGCAGGACCGCACGGATCGTATCAACGAAGGCTTGTTCGGCCTGTAAGCGCTCTCGACAGTGAGCGCAGACGTCGATGTGGCGGTAGATTTCCATAACGGAATCCGCCGACAGACGACGCAGGGCGAACTGTTCCAGCAATTCCTCAGCGGGGTGCTCGGACATTCGATACAACGTGCGAAAACGCAGCTACTATTCTCTAAGGATTAACCCTAAGGCAGGATGGATTTCGTCGGGACGAGGGCGGAGCCGTTGATCTCCGCGACCGAGCGTCGACCGCACTGTTTCATGATGAGGGTCAGTTCGGCCCGGAGGAGTTCGATGACTTTCTCAACCCCTGGTTGGCCGAAGGAAGAAAGTCCCCAGATGTAGGGTCGACCAACGCAAACAGCGGAGGCACCGAGGGCGAGTGCCTTGAAGATATCGGTGCCCCGCCGGATCCCGCCGTCGATCAAGACCGGCATTTTCCCGCCGACCGCGTCGATGACTTCCGGGAGGCATTCGACGGTGCCGCGTCCGGATTCTTCGGCGCGTCCGCCGTGGTTTGAGACGATGATGCCATCGACGCCATGCTCGTGCGCAATGCGAGCGTCTTCGTGGGTGACGATCCCCTTGATGAGCAGCTTCATCTTCGTGGACTTGCGCAATTGGCGGACAAAGCCCCAGGTGAGTGAGGCGTTGGCCGTGGGAATACCGGCCATATCGAGGCCCGAGAACATGGCTTTCCGCTTGAAGAAGCCACCCGGGCCAGGGTCATGGCAGGTGACGCACTTGCGGGTATCGAAGCGCTTTGACCGTTCCAAGGTTTCCGTGTTGCGGCCGGCCTGCGTATCGACGGTGAGAGCTAGGACGGGGCACCCGGCGGCCTCGGCGCGACGCCACAGGCGGTCGGCGGCGGTGAGGCTACCGGTGGAGTAGAGCTGATACCAGACGGGCCGGCCGGCCGCGGCGTTGACGGCTTCGACGCTGTTGTTGGTCATGGTCGAGAGAATCTGCATCGTCTTTTGCGCGGCGGCGGCGCGGGCGACCGGCAGTTCGGCTTCGGGGTGAAAGGCGCCCTGGTTACCGATGGGGGCCAGGAGGAGGGGTGTTTCGTGGCGAGC
>JBKJLJ010000069.1:0-15279 GCA_046597015.1 Bryobacteraceae bacterium | reverse complement strand
ACCGCGTCTCGGCGGCTTCGTCGGTAATTGCAAAAAGGAAATGATGCCCAGGCTGAGTTTATCGGAGCGTTTGATTGACCCGAATTCGCCGGATCGGCGACCTCGGCGGGCGGCGTATGCGCTGCCGACCATGTTCACAGCGGGTAATTTGCTGCTGGGATTTTTGGCGGTGATGGAGTCGTTTCGGGGGGCGCTGGATACGGCGTTGAACCAGGCGGATTCGGCGCAGCACCACTTTGAGTTGGCCGCGATCATGATTGGGATCTCGGTGTTCGTGGACGGGCTGGACGGGCGCATAGCGCGAATGACGAACACCGTGAGCGATTTCGGACGCGAGATGGATTCGCTGGCGGACGTGATTTCGTTTGGTTTGGCGCCGGGGGTGTTGGCGTTTACGTGGGGCCTGCTTTTCATCGATTGGTCGCTGCTGCCGAACGCGGAGTGGCGGGTTCCGATTGAACGAGCAGGATATTTTGTGACGTTTTTGTTTTTGCTGTGCGGGGCCTCGCGGTTGGCGCGGTTCAACGTGCAGGAAAATCCCGTGCCAAAGAATCCGGGACGGCCGGATCGGAAATATTTTGTGGGATTGCCGATTCCAGCAGCGGCGGGAATGCTGGCCGCGGTCGTTTACGCGGCGGGTTCGCATCCACTGCGGCACTGGATGTTCGCGGTGGGCTGGATGGCGCTGATCGGGCTGCTTTCATTTCTGATGGTGAGTACGTGGCGGTATCGGAGTTTCAAAGACTTCAACATGCTGAGTCCGCGGTCGTTTCGCAGCGTGATTTCGCTGGGGGCGTTTCTATTCCTTGTGTTCAACTTTTCGCAGCTGGTTTTGCTGGCGATGGGCGTTTGGTACACCGGGAGCGGGATGGCGGTACGGATCGGCGGTCTTTTACATCGGAAAGTGCGGCCGGTTGAACCGACCCCGGAGCATCAAGTTGGCTAAACCGATTGTTCTTTTATTGGGCGGGGATTCGCTCGTCGGGAAAGATTTTCAGGCGCGATTTTCCGATGCCGGGGTGAAGGGTCAACTAGTCCTGACGGCGGCGGGCGAAGGCGTAAGCGCGATTATTGCCGTGGCCGGAGACGATGACGATGACGAACCGGACGTGATCTCGGCGCTGGACGCCGAGCAGATTGCTTCGGCGAAAGTGATTGTTTTTAGCGGTCAGCCGGAAGAGGCGCGGGCGGCGTACACGCTCGTCCAGGAGCATCGAGGGCGGACGGCGATCGTGGACTTGACGGGGGAGTTGGCGGGCGAGCCGGAGACGCGGGTGCGAGCGCCGTTTTTCGAAACGAAGCCACCGGAGGGGGATGCGGTACATTCGATTCCGCAGCCGGCGGCGTACATGCTGGCGCATTTTCTGACGTTGGTGCAGCAGGGGCAGCCGATTCGACGGGCCGTGGCGACGATTTTCGAGCCGGCGAGCATGAGCGGGCGGCGGGCGATTGATGAGTTGCAGCGGCAGGCGGTGGGGCTGTTTACGTTCAAGCCGTTGCCTAAGGAAGTTTTTGGCGAACAGGTGGCGTTCAACCTGGTGGCGCGGCCGGCGGAAGAGTCGACGATTGGATGGGCGGGGCGGGAGAAGCGGATCGAGCGGGATTTGGCGTCGCTTTTAGCACTCGATGGGGCGGTGCCGATGCCGTCGCTGCGGCTGGTGCAGGCTCCGGTTTTTCATGGTTATGCGATGTCGTTGTGGGTGGAGTTTGCGACGGCGGCGAAGGTGACCGGATTGCTCGACCACCTACGGGGCGAGGGCGTGGATTTGCGGACGGAGGAGCTGGATCCGCCGAACAATGTCAATATGGCCGGCCAGTCGGGGTACGCGGTGGGCGCGGTGGAGGTGGACCACAACGACAGCCGGGCGTGCTGGTTCTGGCTGGCGGCGGACAATCATCAACTGCTGGCGGAAGTGGCGGTGGAAGTGGTGGCGGAACTGTTATGAACCGGCGGGCGTTTTTAGGCGCGATGGGCTTGACGGGTTGCGGATACCACGTAGGCGGGAAGGCGGATTTGCTGCCCAAGACAGTGAAGACGATTGCGATTCCGACGTTTGGAAACCTGACGACGCGGTACAAGATATCGGACCGGCTGGGGAACGCGGTGAGCCGGGAGTTTTTGACGCGGACGCGGTATCAAATCGTGGCGGACCCAAACGGGGCGGACGCGGTGTTGAGCGGGGTAGTGGTGAACTACGTGGCTTATCCAACGGTGGTGGACCAGGTGACCAGTCGCGCGGCCGGGGTGCAGATTCAGGTGATTCTGCGGCTGACGTTGACGGATAAGGCGTCGGGGAAGGTACTGTTTACGCGGCCAAATATGGAAGTCCGCGAGCGGTACGAGATCAGCATTGACCAGAGTCAGTACTTTGAAGAGTCGGAGTCGGCGCTGGAACGATTGAGCCGGGATGTGGCACGGTCTGTGGTGAGCGCTGTGCTTTCGGGGTTCTAGATGGCGATGACCCCCGAGCAGTTTTTGACGCAGGTGAAGCTGGGACGATTGCTGCCGGTGTACCTGTTCATTGGGCCGGATGGTTATAAGCGCGACAAGTGCCGCCGGGCGTTGATTGAGTATTGGTTGGCGGAGGGGGAGGAGCGGGAGCAGGGGCTGACGCGATTGGATCTGGACGATACGACGCTGGCGGACGCAATGGACGATGCGATGTCGTACTCGCTGTTTGCGACCAAGCGGGTGATTTGGATTACCTCGGCAGAGGTGGCGCTGCCGCGGGGGAAGGATACCGAGGGGGCGGCGGAGCCGGTGGCTCGATTCTTGAAAAATCCGCCGCCGGGGGTCATGGTGATTTTGCAGTGCAGCCGGTTCGAGTTCGACAACGAGGATAAGGCGAAAGTTGAACGCGTTCAAAAGTTCTATAGCTGCGTGGTGGCGCAGGTGGAGTTTCCACATCCGACACCGCTGGAAGCGCGGGCGTTGGCGCAGTTGCTGGCGCGGGATAGCGGGTTGCGCTTGGCGCCGGACGCGATGGAGTTGTTGATTGAAGCGACGGGGGCGAACGCGACGCGGATTTCGATTGAACTGGAAAAGTTGGGTTTGCTGACGGGAGAGGGCGGGGCGGTGACGATGGAGCAGGTGCAAAAAATGGTCCCGGATGCGCGGGAATCGACGATTTTCGCGTTGGTGGCGGCGATGGGGCGGCGGGACCGGAAGACGGCGTTAGAGGTGCTGGATACGCTCGTGCGAGACGGCGAGTATCTACCGCTGGCGTTGAGTTTTTTGGCCGGCCAGTTTCGGATGGCGATTACGGCAAAGGAGGCGCGGTTGGCGGGGGCGGCGCAGATTCAGCAGTATTTTTCCCGTCAGGGGGTGCCGATGTGGAAGGCGCGGGCGGAGCAGGTGGCGCAGACCGCGCAGGCGTTTACGTTGGGGCAGATGCAGGCGGCGGTACAGGGGTTGTTCAAAGCGGACCGGGGGCTGCGGGATATTCGGCCGGATGACCGGACGGTGATGGAGCAGTTGATTTTGGCGCTTACGGCAGCAGGTTGAAGTCGACGCGCACTTCCGTTTGCACGGGGACGGGATTGCCGTTGAGGAGCGTGGGCCGGTAGCGGCGTTGGCGGACGGCGATCTGGGCGGATTCGGCTAAATCGGGGCGGGGGGAGGCGATGACGTCGGTATCGACAACTTGGCCAGTTGGGCTCAATTGAACGAGGAGGAGGACCGGGCCCTGGATTCGTTTGGCGCGGGCGGATGCGGGATAGAGGGGGCTGACGTTTTTAACGAGTTTGGCCTTCATCGTCTTCTCGTCGACCTTAAGGCCGGGGACTTTGGAGGAGGAGTGATCGTAGACGTCAAGGAGTTGGGTCGAATCGGCGGTGAGGGTTAGGTCGAGGATTTTGCGGCCGTTGAGGGAGAGTGTATACTCGCCGGGTTCGAGTTTGAGGAACGTATATTCGCCGTCGGCGGTTACGTTGGTCTTGGCGCGGACTTCCCCGCCCTGAAGAAGCCGGACTTCGGCGTAGGCGGTATTGAAGACGGAGCCGCTGAGGGAGGAAAGTTGGGCGAATAGGAGGAGGGCAAGAACCATAGAGCAATGCACCTTGCCCGTGCTAATTGCTTAGCACGGGCAAGGAAAACTAGAGAGATTTTTGGAGGCTGCGGTTACGCGGCCAATTTTTTGATGTGAGCGGAGACGCGCGACTTGTAGCGAGCGGCCGTATTCTTCTTGATGATGCCCCACTTGGCGGAGCGATCGACCATGGAGAACACCGACGGGAGATAAGCGCCCGCGCCCGTAGCATCTTTCAACGCGATCAGCTTGCGCACCCGCTTGATGACGGTGCGAAGGCGAGTCTTCCGCATCCGATTGATTTCGGTGCGCTTTTCGGTTACGCGGACCCGCTTTTCAGCCGAAACATGATTTGCCATTTACAGAAATACCAATCCTTACAGAACTTTCCAACGACGATGATAGCAATGAGAGGGTGCCGGACGCAACTTAGGGGAGGATCGTCAATGGGACCGTCGCCAAGTATGGTTGCCGGTCAAGGGTGGTGAGGACGGCTTCCATCGAGTACTGGCCGGGTTCCAGCGCGAGGCGGTCAGAGGTGATCCAATTCTTTTCGCCGACGACGGTTTCGTCGCGCATGACGGCGATGAAACTGCGGGTGGCAGACCAGGTGTAGACCGTCTCGCCGCGATCGTTCTTGATGCGCAGGTCAAAGCTTTGGCCGCTGTTGAAGCGCAGCAGGAGCGGCTGGCCGGTCGAATTTTCGAGGGTGAGCCGGGCTTCGAATTCGGCGTTGCGGGGGTAGACGACCCGGTCGAGGGTGAGGCGGAAGGCGTGCTCACCCTGACCGAATACGGCGAGGCCGCCGACGCGGGCGTAAATGAGCCGGTAGGTTTTGGGACCGATGAAGCTGGTGATTTCGCGTTCGGCGAGGCCGATACCGTGAATGAAGACGTCGCGGGTGATGCCCGCGTCGGCGCAATTGGAGGGGGAATAACGGACGGCGATGCCGCCGCCGAGGGTCTGCTTGCCGAGGTCGATGGCGTAATCCCGGGCGACCACGGTGGCCGGACCGGTGCAGGGTTCGATTTTGGTGTCGTAACGATCGGCGTTGAAATCGGCCCAGAGGCCTTCGGAGCCGTTATTTTGTAGGGCGACGAGCTGAGCCTTATCGTTGTAGCGAAGACGGGCGCGTTGACCGGTGAGACCCTGGTAGATGAAGTACTCGCGGTCGCCAATTTGCTCGGCTCCTTCAATTCCGGTAACGATCGTTTCTCTAGCGGCACGGTAGATCCATTGGTTGCCGACGGCTAAGGGGAAGTAGTCTTGAGCCGGAGCGAGGGAAGCGAGTAAGAACGCGGCAGAGAGAAACCGGGTAGCGTTTTGCATCATAAACAGGTACGCGGCAAACGTTCCAAATGTAGCAACGAACAGTGTAAATTTCCCCTGCTTATTGACGATAGAATGGGGAGCTAAGTCCCTAACGACAAGTCGCTACTTCCCTCGATTATGATTCAAATTCAAGGCCCTATGGCCGCGCTAGTTACGACCCGGCGGCCCGCCGGCCACACGATCGACATTGGCCCGGCCCTGGATGTTTTAGATTTCGTGACCGGACATGGGGCGACCGGGATCGCCCTGTTGGGTGCAACGGGCGAGTTCGTGCATTTTGATTTTGAGGAGCGGATGCGTTTTGCTCATATGGCGATTCGACGCTGCCGGGTGCCTTTGCTTGTCAACGTATCGCATTCGACGCTGGAAGGTGCTTTGACGCTGGCCCGGGACGCTGCCGGGAGCGGGGCGGCGGGGTTGTTGTTGATGCCGCCGTACTTTTTCCGGTATAAGCAAAGCGAATTGCGCGAGTTCTATTTGCGGTTTGCCGATGGGACGGCGGGACTGCCGCCGACGTTCCTTTACAACCTGCCGTTTTTCACGAATGGGTTGGAGCCGGAGACGGCGTGTGACGTTCTGGCGTCCGGGGGATTTGCCGGCATCAAGGATTCGAGCGGCAACCTGGAGATGTTCGCCACATTGGCCGAGCAGCGCGCGAAAACGCCGTTTACGCTGCTGATTGGGAATGATTCGATTTTGGCGGCGCGGCGGCACGCTAGTGACGGGGTAATTTCGGGCTGCGCCTGCGCCGTGCCGGAATTGATCGTCGGCTTGGACCGAGCCGTGACGACCGGCAATGCGGAGGGCGTTGAGCGGTTGGGGAGGCGACTGGCGGAGTTTATTGAAAAGATCGACCCGTTTCCCACTCCGTTGGGGGTGCAGGAGGCCCTGGGGCTGCGAGGCTTCCCGGCGGTGGTGGCTCCGACGCGACTGGGTGCCGCGTTGCAGGCGCACCGGGAGGTTTTTCGGGCCTGGTTCCCGAGTTGGTTGCTGGAGATGCAGGCGGACTTGACGGGCATCTGATGGGGCACGACGTAGAAGCTTTTCGCCCGGTGGCGTTGGAGGCAATCGAGTGGATCGCTGATTACCTGGCGAACTCGCGGCGGTATCGAGTGACGGCGGACATGAAACCGGGAGACTTGATCGACCGGCTGCCGGCGCAGGGACCGGAAGAGGGCGAACCGCTGGCGCAGTTGCTGGCGGACTTCCAAACGCAGATTCTGCCGGCGGTGGGGCATTGGAATCACCCGCGTTTTTTCAACTATTTTTCGTCCACAGGATCGGTGCCGGGGGTGCTGGCGGAGATGCTGGCGGCAGCACTGAATGCGAACGGTTTGAACTGGGTGGCGTCGCCGGCGGTGGCGGAGTTGGAGCAGGTGGCGCTGGCCTGGCTGCGGCAATGGAGCGGGCTGCCGGACGACTATTTTGGCCAGATTTTCGATACGGCGTCCATTAGCACTTTGCACGCGTTGGCAGCGGCGCGGGAGATGGCGGATCCGGATTCGCGGCGGCTGGGATTGACGAAACGGCTGCGGGTTTATTGCTCGGACCAGGCGCATTCCAGCGTGGACAAGGCGGCGATCGCGGTGGGGATCGGGCTGGATAACTTGGTGAAGATTCCGTCGGACGGGGAGTTTCGATTGGACGCGGGGAAATTGGAGGAACAGATTGCGGCGGACGTGGCGGCGGGGTATACGCCTTGCTGTATTGTGTCGAGCCTGGGGACGACCTCGACGACAAGCGTGGACCCATTGGCGGAGATTGTGGAGATTGCGGCCGCGCACAATATTTGGGTGCATATCGATGCGGCATACGCGGGCGCGGCGCTGCTACTGCCGGAGTTTCAGCATCTGATTCAGGGGGCTGAGCGGGCACATTCGTACGTCGTGAATCCGCACAAGTGGCTGTTTGTGCCGGTGGATTGCAGCGCATTTTATACCCGGTTCCCGGAGATTTTGCGGCGAGCGTTTTCGGTGACACCGGAGTATCTGCGCACGAGCGAGGACCCTCGGGCGGTGAATCTGATGGACTACGGGGTGCCCTTGGGGCGACGGTTCCGCGCGCTAAAGCTTTGGTTTGTTTTGCGTTATTTTGGGCGCCAAGGGTTGATTGCGGAGCTGCGGCGGCAGATTGGATTGGCTCAGTCGCTGCGGCGTATGGTGGAGGCGGACACGCGTTTCGAGGTGACGGCGCCGGCACCGTTTTCGACCGTTTGTTTTCGCAAGAAAGGGTCAGCGGCGGAGAATCGGTGGATCGCGGCGGAGATCAACCGTAGCGGCGACTTTTTCATTTCGCAAACGATTTTGCGGGGGGAGTTTACGCTGCGCGTCGCGGTGGGAAACCTGGCGACGACCCAGGAAGATATGGACAGGTTGTGGGAACGAATTATTGCGCTGAGCGAGCAAGCGCCTGCTCATTGTGGCGGCTGAGGCGGGCGATTTCACTTTCGAGCAGGAGGAGGGAGTGGCGGATGGCGGCGGGGTCGTGAGCTTGGGCGGCTTCTTCGAGACGCCGGGCGCGATCGGCAATTAGCTTGGCGGCGATGTTGGTGGCAGCCGATTCCACCAGCTTGGCCTCGGTGGCGACGATGGAGGCCTCGTTCGATAGAGCGGCATGTTGCATCCTTTCGAGCCGTTCGGGGGCGAGTTGCAGGAATAGCCGGACCATGTTGTCGACGATGTTCGTTCCGTCGGGGAGGAAGCTGGAAGTGAAGCGCGGGTCGAGCAAGGGGGCCTCGTCGCTCAATGGGCGCGAGGACTTGCTGTCAACTTGAGCCGCGATCAGATACTTTTCAATGGTCGAGTAGAGTTCGCGAGAGTTGATCGGCTTGGTGAGATATTCATCCATGCCGGCATTGAGGCAGCGGTCCCGGTCGCCGCTCATGGCGTGGGCGGTCATGGCGATGATCGGCAACTCGCGCCACCGTTCGGAGGCGCGCAGGCGGCGGGTGGTTTCCAGGCCGTCGAGGACGGGCATTTGGACGTCCATCAGGACGAGATCGAACGAAGTGGAGTCCAGTAGCGCCAACGCTTGAGCGCCGTCGCTCGAGACGGCGGTTGAGTATCCGCGTTTTTTCAGTAAGCCCTGAATGACTTTCTGGTTGACCAGGTTGTCTTCGACCACAAGGATTCGACCTTTGGCGAGGGCGAGTTCCCGGGGGAGCGATTCGGGTTCGGCGGTGACGGTGGTCTCCGTGGGGCGAAGCTTCAAGGTGACGCGAAAAGAGCTTCCGACTTCCAGTTGACTCGTGACAGTGACGCCACCGCCGTGGATCTCGGCCAGTCTTCGGGTGATGGCAAGTCCCAACCCGGTGCCGCCGAAGCGGCGGGTGATGCTGCCGTCAGCCTGGGTGAACTTTTCAAATATCAGAGGAAGCTTTTCTTCGGCGATGCCCATTCCGGTATCGGCGACGGTAAGAATCATTTCAAGAGCCCCGTCGCGATCGGCTTCTCCAGCCCGGATCGTGACGGCCACTTGACCGACGCTAGTGAACTTGACGGCGTTACTGAGTAGGTTGTGCAGGATTTGCCGCACGCGGAGCGGGTCGCCGATGAACTGGCTGGCGATTGCGGGTTCGATATCCATGACGAGCCGCACGCCTTTCTGCATCGCCTTGGTGGTGTGGGAACGGACACAGTCTTTGACGAGCAGGCGCAAGTTAAAGGGAATATGTTCGAGGACCATGCGACCGGACTCGATTTTCGAGAGGTCAAGGATGTCGTTGAGAAGTTGCAACAGAGAGAGCGCGCTGCGCTGGGCGGTTTCAAGTTGCTCGCGCTGTTCGGCGGTCAACGAGCTATCGATGACGAGCTCGATCATGCCGAGGAAGCCGTTCATGGGCGTGCGTAGTTCATGAGACATGTTGGCGAGAAACTCGCTTTTGGCGCGACTGGCGGCCAAGGCATGTTGCATGGATTCTTCGAGGGCTTCCGTACGCTGCTTGATGCGTTGTTCGAGCAGTTCCTGATGCTGCTCAATTTCCCGGCGTTGCTTGCCGAGCATCTCGATCATTTGGTTGAAACTTTGCGCGAGGAACTCGACTTCGTCCCCGGACTTGCGGTAGCGAATAGGGCGGAGCTGGCCGCGGCTAACGGCGAGTAAGCCCTGTTCGAGAGTCTCGATGGGCTTAACCAGCAACCGTACCGTAATCAACGAGAGCGAGGCGGCAATGACAAAAACGACCGCCAGGAGGATCGCGCTTTTGCCGAGACTCAAGGTGCCGTTAATGTGATCGTAGGCGACCACCACCAGCACTACCCACGCCATCAGTCCCGCGGTGAACAGGAAAAATTTTGTAGCTAGCGAACGATACTTCACCGTCTGCGACCGTTGGATTTTGGGTTCCACTATGGCGCTGCTATTCCTCTACTAAGCTTTGACTAAAAACACGGCCGGGCCTATCCGTCGAATACCCTAGTTCGTCGGCAAGCTTGGCTGATCGTTTGGCAATCAGTCGTACTGCTCGGCGGACTGATAAGGTGGAGATTGACCTTTACGATGACGTCTTCTTCTTTATCGACGAGTTTGTGCGGAATTCGACTAGATAATCCGGTGTTGGCCGCATCGGGGACCTTTGCTTACGGGATTGAGTTTGCTTCGCTGTTGGATTTGAACGCGATTGGCGGCATTGTGGTGAAGGGGTTGTCGCGGGAGCCGATGGACGGGAACAAGCCACCGCGGATTTGGGAGGCGGAGGCAGGAATGATCAATTCGATCGGCCTGCAGAACATAGGAGTGAGGGGGTTTGTGGCGGAGAAGTTACCGGCGTTGCGGGGGCTGAAGACGCCGATTATCGCGAATGTGTTTGGGTATGCGCCGGAGGATTACGAAGAGGTGCTGCGGGTGCTGGATGGGGAAGAGGGGTTGGCAGGGTATGAGTTGAACGTTTCGTGCCCGAATACGAAGCACGGGGGGATTGTATTTTCGTCCGATCCGGCGATGCTGGAGGATTTGGTGGGCCGGCTGCGACGGCTGACGAAGCGGCCCCTGATTATCAAGCTGTCGCCGAACGTGGCGAAGATCGAACCGATCGCGTTGGCGGCGGAGCGGGCGGGGGCGGACGCGATCAGTTTGGTGAACACGTTTGTGAGTTTGGCGATCGACGCGCGGACGCGGCGGCCCCGGATCGGGAATGGGTATGGGGGATTGTCGGGTCCGGCGATTAAGCCGATTGCGCTGCGGTTGGTGTACGAAGCGGCGAAGGCGGTGAAGATTCCGGTGGTGGGATTGGGGGGCATCGCGACGGGGGTGGACGCGGCGGAGTTTCTGATTGCGGGGGCGACGGCGGTGGAAGTGGGGACGGCGACGTTTTGGGATCCGGCGGCGCCGATCCGGATTGCGCGGGAGTTGGGGCAGTTTTTGAAAGAAGAAAAGATTGCGAGCGTGCAGGAACTTGTGGGCACCTTGGCTATGCCGTAGTAGGCTAGAGAATTCATGAACATTATCGCTACCCCTTCCGCCCCACCTGCGATTGGCCCGTATTCGCAGGCGATCGTCCACAATGGCATGGCTTACTTGTCCGGCCAGATTCCGCTGGATCCGGCGACGGTGCAGGTCGTTGACGGCGACATCAGCGTACAGACGGAGCGGGTGCTGGAGAACATGGCGGCCGTGTTGGCGGCTTGTGGATCGTCGCTCGCGAAGATCGTGAAGACGACGGTGTTTTTGAAAGACATGGGCGAATTTGCGGCGATGAACGCGGTTTATGCGCACTATTTCGCGACGAACCCGCCGGCGCGGTCGACGGTGGAGGTGGCTCGGTTACCGCGCGACGTCCGGGTTGAAATCGAATGTATCGCTATTGTGGATAGCGAGTAACGTTCACCCGGGCGAGGAGGTGGTCGATGTGGTGCTGCATGTGCAGGATGTAGTCGCCGATCAGCGCCGATAGGGTAACGGGGGCATCGCCGCCGATCAAGCAAACGCTGGCCAAGCGGTCGGCAGGAATGCGGCGGACGAGTTGAACGAGGAGCCGATTGTGGTCGTACCAGAGGTCGATGAGTTCGAGCCAGGGCATGGATTGATAGCCGTGGAGATCGACCCAGGCGTTCTGATCGTAACCGGGCCCCGTATATGCGCCGGCGAGGGCGGCGTTGACGAAGCGGACATGATTATTGACGGCGGAATCGAGCAGGTGGCCTAATTCCTGTTTAGGCGACCAAGCCCCGGGTTTGGGAGCTTGGACGGCTTGGGTAGCCCCTAATGCGCGGAGGAAAACGATTTCGCGATCAATGGTCGATTCGAGAAGAGAGGCTAGCATGGGCTACCTTTATTGGTGGACCGAGTGCTGGGCTTGCGGATCGTTCAACTTGATTTCGACGGTTTTTTCTTCCTCGCCGATGTCGAAGATCTGGCCGAAGGTTTGGAGACCTTTGGCGATGATTTGGACCTGGATCTTGCCCTGAGGGATGGGCGGGATCATGGCGACACCTTCCTGGTTCGTTTTGAGCTGGTAGGAGGTCATGATCTTCTTGCCGAGCTTGATAGCGCTGCGGCCTTCGACGAAGCGGACGATGACGCTGGCTCGTTCGACGGGCTTGTCGTTGGAGGCCTTGCGAACCTCAACGCGGAGTTTCGTCATGGGCGGGTCGGCCCAGACGGGCAGGGTCAGGAGGGCCATCAGCAATAAACGCCGCAAGATCATAACTCCTATTATGCGATATCGGGCAGGAGAAACCGTTGGGGCCGGCCGAGGATTTCGGTAACAACTTCGGCGGCTTTGTAGCCGGAGCGGGCGGCGCCTTCCATGGTGGAGGGCCATCCGGAGTTGGTCCAGTCGCCGGCGAGAACGAAGTTGGCGATTTTGGTGCGATTGCCAGGCCGGTGTTTGCCGAGTCCGGGAAGCGCGCTGTAGGTGGCGCGGGCTTCTTTGACGACTTGGGCGTTGACGAGTTTGGCGGACTTTACGCCGGGTAGGAATTCGGTGAGTTCAGCCAGGGCGAGATCGATGACCTGCTGGCGGGGGAGCTTGAGCCAAGGCTGGGAGGCGCTGACGACGAGTTGGAGATAGCGGCCACCTTCCTTCGAAAAGAACCATTGGAGGTTACGGTCGAGGAGGGTGCCGTGGGGGAGGTCGGTGACCGGGCGATCGAACCAGAAGTGGACGCCGGTGATGGAGGAGTGGGTGAAGGCGGAGAGATCGACGCCGGCTTCGGGGGCGAGGGCGTTGATTTTCTCAAACGGGACGGCGGAGAGGACGACGCGAGCAGGGAGTTCCTGGCCGGCGACGACGACGCCGTGGGCTTGGCCGTCGCGCACTAGTACCTTTTCGACGGGCACGCGGGTGCGGACGGCGACGTTCGGCATCTTCGCCCAGGCGGGGGAGGTATACAGATCGACGAGGGGCACGGAGGGCACGCCCATTTCGTAGGAGTTGGAGGAGGCGAGAAAACCGAGCCAAAAGACCTGGAAGCCATGAATAGCGGCCATGCGGCCCAGTTCTTCGTTGATGGCGCTTACCAGGACTTGGCGCCAGAACCGCTCAATCGCATTCGGAGTTTGCTGCTTTTCGCGGAGCCAATCGAGCATGGAGATCTCTTCGAGATCGGTTCGCCGGCTGCGTTCCCACAATATGGCCAGGAAGGCCCGCGCGACGCCCACCTTATCGCTCCAGGAAAGGAAGGGCATTTTCAGGAAAGATTCCGTGAAATGGAGGGGAGCGGGAAGGAGGCCGCGTTTGAAGTGGGAGGTGCGTCCGCCGGGTTCAAGGAAAGGAATGTCACCGGAGAATTCGACGCGGTCGGCTACGCCCATACGGCCGTAAAAATCGAGGAGATTGACGCAGCAACGGAGCAGAATATGCTGGCAATTATCGACGACCCCAGTGTTGGGGAGGGCGTAAGAGGTGGCTCGTCCACCCAGATGGGGCCGTGCTTCGAGTAGATCCACTTGGAAACCCGCGGAGCCGAGCGCAGCCGTGGCCGATAAACCGGCTACCCCGCCGCCGATAACGATGACGTCCGGTGCCATCAATAAACAGGTTGACGCGACCGCTTTCCACCATCACCACCGCCGATCTCAATGGCTATCCAGATGACGATGATAAGGGAAATTACGTAGATGGCGTCTGAGATATTCATTAAGGGTTCCAGATGTGTACAGTAAACAGGATAGTCCGTTGGTTTGGGATCAGCAAGAGAGTTTAGGCCCAGTACTTCTGGGCAATTCCTACTAGGAGCGCTCCGATTCCCCCTAGAAGCGGAAACGCAACCCACCCGCCGAGGAGCCTGGACCAGTGGCCAAAGGGGCGCTTGGTAAAGGCGAGCCAGCCTTGGGTGACGAAGACGGGAAGCATGCCGGCGACGAAACCGATGCCCCCGTGGGTGCACCACGGGCAGTGCTTCATGGCATGGGCGTCGTGGATATTGCAGTGCAGAGCCCCGGTGCCAAATACGCCTTGGCAGCCGCAGCGATAGACGAGATTGCAGAAATCGATGGCGAAGAAGGCGGCGAGGCCGGCGGTAGCGGCGAAGATGGCCCAGCGGAGTTTCATCCGGTGACCAGGCGCCGGGCTTTGGCCCCGCGACAGAGGCGGACCATATTTTCGATCATACGAACGCCGGCTTTGTTCTCCATCGTAAGGATGGATTCGGGGTGGAACTGGACGGCTTCGATTGGCAGTTCTTTGTGACGAACGCCCATGATGACGCCGTCTTCGCTCCAGGCGGTGACTTCAAAGCAGGACGGCAGTTTTTCGGGGATGGCGTACAGAGAGTGGTATCGGCCGACCTTGAGGGGGTCGGGGAGGCCGTCGAAGCAACCGAGGCCTTGATGACGAACCAGAGACGGTTTACCGTGCATAGGGTAATCGAGGACACCGAGTTCGCCGCCGAAGGCTTCGACGATGCCTTGGAGGCCTAAGCAAACGCCAAAAACGGGGTAACCCGATTGGGCGGCGAACTGGACGAGGGCGGGGACGCCGAACTCCTCCGGCCGGCCGGGACCCGGGGAGACGAGAATGAGGTCCGGATCGATTTCATCAATTTTCGATTCGGCGAGTCCGGCACGGTAGGTGACGACTTCGGCTCCGGTCTGACGGGCGTAGTTCGCGAGGGTGAGGACGAAGCAGTCGTCGTTATCGACGAGGAGGAGCTTGAGGCCGGCTCCGATTTGGGTCGTCGAGACGACGGGGGCGAGGGAGGGTTTGCCCATGGCGAGGGCGCGGAAGAAGCCGGTCGCCTTGATCTGCGTTTCCTGCTCTTCGCTGGCGGGGTCGGAATCGTAGAGAAGGGTGGCGCCGGCGGAGTAGGCGGCCAGGCCGTCCTTCAGGTGGACGGTGCGAATGGTGATGCCGGTGTTGATATCTCCGTTGAGGGAGAGCATGCCGACGGCGCCGCCGTACCAGCCGCGGGCGTCCTTCTCGAGGTTTTCGATCTCCTGGGAGGCGGCTTTTTTGGGCGCGCCGATCAGGGTGACGGCCCACATGTGCGAGAGAAAGGCGTCGATGGCGTCGAAGCCAGGCATGAGGAGGCCTTCGACGTGGTCGACGGTGTGGAACAAACCGGCGTAGCTTTCGATGAGACGGCGGCCGATGACTTGCACCGAGCCGGGGACGCAGACGCGGGATTTATCGTTGCGATCGACGTCGGTACACATCGTCAGTTCGCTTTCTTCTTTGGCGGAAGCAAGGAGGTTTTTGATGGCTTCGGCGTCGATCATGGGATCGCCGGTGCGGCGGGCGGTGCCAGAGATCGGACAGGTTTCGACGCGGGGCCCTTCGACGCGGACGAACATCTCTGGACTGGCACCAATGAGCTGTTCTTCGCCTAATTGGAGGAGGAACTCGTAGGGGGAGGGGCTGGCTTGCTGGATCCGTTGGAAGAGGACGGACGGCTTTTCGGCGTAGGGGGTGGAGAAGGTTTGGCGGAGGACGACTTCGTAGTAGTCGCCGACCTTCATGCGGGCGCGGACCTTGTCGACG
>JBKJLJ010000491.1:0-2823 GCA_046597015.1 Bryobacteraceae bacterium | reverse complement strand
CACTGTCCGGCCGAAGGCCCCCGAGTACCGGGCCCATCCGCCCGCGACGGGGCCCCGCAAATCGCAAGGAGCTCTTCTCTGTCTTCAAAACGGGCTCAAATTCATTTGGACTACTTGGCACCCAAGGTCCGCTGTGCCAGTTGCGTACGAACTTGGCAGTCCGTTGCTGGTGTTTAAAGTAGGGATGACACCTGCCGGCGTCCGTTCCGCTCAGGCAGACGCAAAAGAGGGTGAGAATAACTGGCGTCATTCTCACCCTCGGGTGCTTTTACTCAATAACTTCAGATCGGACACATCAATGACTACTAGAACAAACAACGACAGATGTGGCACAAATCAAACTACAGAACACGTACCTGCAACAGACAAAAAGCATCGGTTGCGAAACGAACCAACAGATTAACGAACTAAACCTGCCACGGGTAACTCTGTCGCTGTAATACCGGAAAAATTAGACAGTTTTACCTCCTGCGTTTGGATATTGAAAACTCAAAAAACAAGTCAATCACTACAAAACGATCACTGAATAGACGCAGCAGTCGACCAGCAAGGAGCACGGAAGAATACATTCGGACAGACACTCACGACTACGAACAGGACAGGAGTTTCCGACCACAGACTGAAACATCGTTTGTCCCTCTGGATCCACTAACTACGAAACGAAGGACAATCACGTTGGAGGCCATTGGGCGCCTCCGAAGTGCTAATCGACGTGCTGACTTTTTTAAGTTAACTCACCGGCGAATCGCAGCGCAACTCTTTTTTTTGACACCCAAAGATTTTTAACGGGGGGAGATTTTGTACAGCATGCCACGCCCCAGTTCCCGTTCCGGACATGCGCACGTTCGCGTTCGAAACCAGGCAGCGAACATCAGCCGCGCGTAGGGTCGTGAGCCGCCTTGGACACAGGAGCTTCGGGAATGGTCTGAGCGCCAGGAAGGGGAACTGTGGGATCGTCGGATTGAATCCGGCGCCAAAAGTGGGAAGCTTGCTCGGCTGGCGGAGAACGCGTGCACGGAGCATTAGCCCGGTCCGTCGTCAAACGGTGCGTCGTCAAAAATTCGAATCTCCACGATGCCCCTGTTTTTTTGGATTCGTACCAAGAAATCGCCTGCTGTCGATCACTCTTCACCACCAGCATGTAAACCGGAACCTCCGGACGCTGCGCGGCCAACCGTTTCGCCTGAGGCTGCGCCATGAAACTCGCTGGGTAAGTCCGGCTGTGCTGGAACAGAATCGAGCAAGCCCGCTGCTCAAGCGCCTCCAAGTCCAACGAGGTCTTGGAACATCCTGAGGTTTCTATGCCGCGCCAGCGCATCATTGACCTCATCCTATCCACGAAAGCATGTATTCTGAAACTGGGTATCATGAGCCGCCTGGAAGAACTGGAACAGCAAATTGCTGAATTGAACGAAATCGAGATGCAGGCGCTTCGTGAATGGTTTGAGCGCCGTGATGCTGAACTGTGGGATCGTCAGATTGAATCCGACGCAAAAAGCGGGAAGCTCGCTCAGCTCGCCGAGAACGCTCTAAGGGACCATCAGTCCGGTCGTTCGACCAAACTTTGAATCACCACGCTGCCCCCGATTTTTGGAATCTTTACAGAAAGTTATCTGCGGCGGTTCAGCGTACTGCGGATAAGTCGTTTGCGCTCCTAAAAAACAATCCGCGACATCCATCGCTTCAGTTCAAGAGACTCGATTCATTCTGGTCTGCGCGAGTCGGGCTACATCACCGCGCTCTAGCGCTTGAAGTGGATGACGGGTTCTTATGGTTCTGGATCGGTAGCCATCGGGACTACGACCGCATCGTTGACAGACCGGCCAGGAGCTAGGTCCCCTGGGTCCGGAAATCGACTGATTTCTCGAACCGGCGCGCCCCTCGGCAGGTTACTCCCATCAAGCTGGTAACCAACCCACCCTGACGCTCACCGCCGTGGAGACGGCGAGCGAGGCCGACCCGGGGAGCGTTGCTTCTGGCGACGTAGCCCGTCCGCTCTGCTTACCCGCTGTATAAGCAACAGTAGTGCTGCCGATTCAGCCAGCGTTCACTCCAATGATGGCAATCAGCCCTCAAGAAGAATAGATAATCAGCGTGATCGGGGCGCTCCCGCCTGACGAGGCTGGAAATGTTCCCAATGGGGCACGCCATCTGACCGATTTAGCCGAGCGTCAGAACGCCGAACGTCAGAATGTAGAGTGGTCGGATTCCTGGTCCTCAGAAGACCTGGCTGATGGTCCATAGGCCTCCCTGCTGCACTTTGAAGACGGCGAACGAGACAATCTTCGAATCCAATCGATATGGTAGTCTGCGCTTTTCCAGGTGCGGAGTCGACGAAAGCGCGCCCTACTGTGGTTCTAACGGACGAGGACTACCATCGGCATCGGCCCGATGTTACCGAATCCCCGGTCCTTCAGCACCTGCTGCGACAATTTCTGATCATCCTGCACCGCCAGCGTGTACGCCGCAACCGCCGGATGCTGCGCGCCGAACCGCTAAACCTCGGCCATGAGACTCACGGAAAAGTCCGCCCATAGCTGAACGGATCACGATCCCTCCATCTCGCATCCCGTACGATGATTCGAGGCCAAATCCTTGACTACGACAGGTCCGTGAAAAGCGCGTCACAAGGTGTTCAGATTTATTTTTAGCTCGTAAGTGATTGTTTCAAATAGCCACAACTCGCTCCCCGCCCCGAATCAGCCCCCGAAAGCTGGACACCCCTGTGGTAGTCTTTTGACACGAAGGCGCTAGTCTGCGTCGGCCTCATTGCGGGCCGAAGCAAACAGCGCCTTTTCCATTTCCACAGGAGAAATCACGGTG
>JBKJLJ010000439.1:0-3127 GCA_046597015.1 Bryobacteraceae bacterium | reverse complement strand
GAAATTTCATCTCTCGTTTGCCGACGGCGGCGAGGGCATTTTATTCATCTGGCGGGGGGCCATCCGGGCGAACGAGCGCAAGGCCGGCGAGCGGGATACGATCTTCGTGCAAGGCAAGGCCGAACTCGATATCGTCGCCGACGGGGCCACCGAATTGATTCAGATCCAGGCCCCTTAACATGACCCGCCGCACGCTCCTTGCCGCACCGCTGTTTGCCGCCAAGCCCATTCGTGTGGCCATGGTTGGAACCGGGCACGGCCACGCTCTCAGCAAGCAGAAGGCGTTGGCCAGCATGGCCGAATACGACTTTGTCGGGGCTTCGGCGGAGCCGTCCGAGGCCTATCTTCGGGACCCCTCGATTGAGCTCATCGCGGTGGAATTCGCTGGGGCCACCGAGAACCTGGCGTTCGCGCAACGCGCCGTCGACGCCGGGAAATTCGTGCATCTTGACAAGCCGCCCGGGGCCGATCTGGCTGGACTCCGTAAGCTGCTCGCTGAAGCCGCGCGCAAGCGCCTCGTCGTCCAGATGGGCTACCAATGGCGCTACCATCCCGCGATGGAAGCCGTGCTGGCCGCGGCGCGGCAAGGCTGGCTCGGCGAGGTGCACCGCTTTCGCGCCTCGATCGAAAAACCGATTCTGGCCGAGGAGCGGGAGCACCTGGCCCGGTACAAAGGCGGGATGATGTTTTCCGAAGGCTGCCATCTGATCGACCGGGCCACGGCGCTGCTGGGCAAGCCCTCGCGGGTGCAGGGCTTTATCCGTCATCACGGATCGAACCATGACGGCCTCGCCGACAACAATTTGGTCGTCCTCGAATATGCGAACGCGTTGGCCGAAATCTCGATGGGCGGTTTCGACCCCCACGGCAATCAGCACCGCTACGTCGAAGTGATCGGCACGAACGGTTCGGCGAAAGCTTCGCCCTTCGCGCCGGCCCGGCTCACCGTCCAATTGAAAGCTGCCGCGGGCCCTTATAAGGCGGGCGAGCAATCGTTCATCCCGCCGGATCCCCCCGGCCTGCCGTACACCCCCGACTTCCGCGAACTGGCCGCTATCATTCGCTCGGGCCAAGCCCCGGCGTACCCGGCCGAACACGATCTTATGACTCATGCCGTGCTGCTCGAAGCCTGCGGCATGTAAGGAAAATCTAATGTCACTTTCTCGACGTACCGCCCTTCAGGCCGCCTCGCTCGTTCCCTTCCAAGCTGTTCGTGGTTCGGCCCAGAACAGCGCCCTGCGGGTTGGTCTGATAGGGGCCGGCAATCGAGGTTCCTACACCGGCGCCTTGATGGCGAAGGACCCACGGGCCAAGCTGGTCGCGATCTGCGACGTTGTGCCGGAAACGGTCGCCTCAGCGAAAGCGAAGATCGGCAACCCCGACGCGAAGACGTATCAGCATTTCCAGGATCTGCTCGCCGACCCGAACGTCGACGCGGTAATGATCGCGACGCCGGTTTATCTGCATCCGGAACACTTTGAAGCCGCCGTAAGATCCGGCAAGCACATTTACATGGAAAAGCCCGCCGGCTTGGACGTCGCCGGTTGTAAACGGGTGATGAAGGCCGCCGATAGCGCCGACCGCAAGATCAACATCACCTTCGGCTTCCAACAACGCTATGGCGGGGTCTACGTGAAGGCGCAGAAGTTCCTGGCTTCGGGAGCCATCGGCAAGATCCGCGAGGTGCACGGGGAGTTTTTGAAGTTTGCGCTGCAGGGCAACGAGCCGGCGCTGGCTCCGGCGCGGAATGAAAAAGAGAAGCTCGAACAATGGAAGCTTTGGCGTTCCACCTTCGGCGAAGTGATCGTGGAAACTTACGTTCATAACCTCGATGCGATTAACTGGTTCCTGGGCAGTCACCCGTTGAAGGCGGTCGGCACGGGCGGGCGCACGGTAGAAAAACGCGGGGACCTCCTCGACCATCTTTCGGTTACCTACGACTATCCGGACCGGGTGCAGATGTCGTTTATCGGGTCCCAAATGACGCCGCGTTTCTTCCGGTCGAACCGGGAACGGTACATCGGGGAAAACGGGTTTATCGAAACGGCGCGGGAGTATTGGACCTACAACACCGGCGGTGGGCTGGTGACCGAGAAGTCGCAGCGCGACATCACGGCCGATGCGCTCGAGGAGTTCGTCCGCCGGGTAAAGTCGGGCGAGCCGGAGAACGCCGGCGTGCGGGCGGCCGAGAGCACGTTGACCGCGATTCTCGGCCAAATGGCAATCGACGCCAAACGGGAAGTGACGTGGGAGGAAATGATGAAGTCCGCCTGATCGCTCAATTTTCCGGAGAGGTTGGAGGGTTCCGGGCCACTACTCGGGTACGCCGCCATGACCTCCCTTTGTGCCGTGCTCGCCGCGGGCCCTTCGCCGTTGCCCGCCATGCTGTATGCCCTTGCCCCTCCTGGCACGCCGAGCGGCCAGCACATCGGATTGGATGGCGTTTCGCTCGGCTTCGTGCAAGTCGTGGGAGGCCGCAGTTCGGGCCTGTGGACGGACCCGGCCAGCGGCTGGATCTGGGTTGGCAATGCGCGGCTCGACAATCGCGAGGACGTCAGAAAGACCCTTCATTTGCCGGCGAACGTCTCCGACGCCGCTCTGGCTTTCCATACCTTTCTTCGCTTTGAAACGAAGGCGTTCGCTCGCCTGCAGGGCGACTGGCAGTTCGCTGCCTGGAACTCGCGGGAGCGCAAGATGGTGGTCGCCCGCGATCCGTTCGGCATGGCCGATGTGTACTACCACCAGTCCCCCGGCCGGTTCGCTTTTGCGTCTCTAATTAACGCCGTGCTGACGCTCCCCGATCTTTCGCGCGAGCCGCACTGGGAGCATGTGGTCCTATCGCTGTCCCACCTGCCTTGCCCGGCCGACAGCACGGCGTATCGTTATGTCCGACGCCTGCCGCCCGGCCATGCGCTGCTGCTGACGGCGGAGAGTTGTCAAATCCTTGCCTACGCGAAGATCGATGGCAATGTTCCCCCTGCCCGCGGCTCGGCTGAGGATCATCAGCTACTTTTCGAATCGAGCTTTCGGCTGGCCGTCGAATCGCGGATTCGCTCGGAACTGCGTCCGGCCACCACGCTCAGCGGAGGTTTCAACTCGGCATCTCTTACCGCTACGGCCGCCCGGC
>JBKJLJ010000230.1:0-5526 GCA_046597015.1 Bryobacteraceae bacterium | reverse complement strand
CCTACTCGCCAGCCCCTTCCGCGTGAGCCCTCCCGGAGTCACTTCCATCCAGCGCGATTTCCGCCCGCCTACGGTCTATAACTGGAGCCTCGGTATCCAGCAGAACGTCGGCTATGGCACGGTCCTCGATGTCGCGTACGTGGGCAACGTCGGCCGCCGTCTCCTGCAGCGTCGCAGCCTCAATGCGCTGCCCTATGGCACTCGCTTCCTCCCCGGTTCGATCGACTCCACCTCGGGCAGTCCGCTTCCCGATAACTTTCTCCGGCCCAACCCCGGCTACGCGGACATCCAGTACATCGAACTCGCCGGCAGTTCCAACTATCACTCCCTCCAAACCCAGATCAATAAACGGTTTTCGAAAGGCCTCCAGTTTGGTGCCTCCTGGACCTGGTCCAAGGCGATGACCATCGTGAACGGCAACAACGACGCCGTCAACCCCTATCTCAACTATCGCGTCCGCAACTACGGCAAAGCCAGCTTCGACCGAACGCACAACTTCGTTCTTAACTATCTCTACGACGTACCCAAACTTTCGAACGTCTGGAAGAATCAGGTATCGAAAGCCGTCTTCGATAACTGGCAAGTCTCGGGTCTCACGACCTTCACGAGCGGCGCGCCTCTCGGCATCGGCTACTCTCTCGTCAGCGGAGCCGACCTCGTCGGCGCCTCCGGGGCCGGCATCGATAGCCGCATCAACGTGCTCTCGAATCCCGTCCTCCCGAAAGGCGATCGCACCGAACTCCGCCACTTTGACACCGGGGTCTTCGCTCCGCCTACCCGCGCCGAATTCGGCATCGGCAACGCGCCGAAAGATGTTCTTCGCGGACCCGGCATCAACGTCTTCGATGTGTCAGTATTCAAGAACATCCCGTTCGACCCGGACGGCAAACGCCGCCTCCAACTCCGCTTCGAGTTCTATAACTTTTTCAACCACGCCAGCTTCCAGGGCGTCGACACCACCGCTCGATTTGACGCCCAAAATCGTCAGATCAGCACCACTTTTGGCCAGTACACTTCCACCCTCGATGCCCGTCGCGTCGTCCTAGGGGCGAAGTTCTACTTCTAAACTGCACAACACCGCTTGCAACGCGTTCGCCAAGTCCCTTGCCGCCGCCAACGCTCCCAGGAAGGTCGCGGGAGCGGCGGCGGCTAAACTGATCCGCACGGCAAACTGCAGCGCCGCGGTTACCGCTCGCAGCAGCCTCGCCCTCCGCGCCAGTTCAGCCTCCACCGTCGGCCAGTGCCCCCCGGTCCGGCCCCGCTGCCATACCGTCTCGAAGTCGGCCCCCCAATTCACCCGCGTCACGGCGCAGCCCTTGGTCTCGATCCACGCAAACTGACTCACCGCTTTTTCCAGCGCCGCCAAACGCTCCGCTACGGCTGCCCTTGCGTCGTCGGCCAAACCGAAGGAAACGCCATCCGCCTCCGCGTCCTCCACCGGCCACGGAAGTCGCTCCATCGTCACCACTGCCGCCTCCAGCGTCATTTCTTCACCCCGCCCAGCAATCCCGTAATCGCCGCCGCTGCCAGTTTCACCATCTCGTTCCGGTTCGCTAGCGCCCTCTCCATCGCCTGCTGGTGAATCGCCCAGACTTCTGTATCCACCTTGCCGTCCTTTTCCGGGAGCACGACCTTCGTTCCGCCGTCCAGGCTGATCAGGCTCAGCGCCCGCAGCCTGGCACCGGCGATCGTGCCCTTTTCATAAGTCACCAGCGCCAAGTCATCGGCGACGTATGTCGCCACTTCCAGCGTCAACACGCTCTCCACTGCCCGCTCCAGCGTCTGGCCCATCCGCGCGGCCAAGTTTTTCACGGACTCTTCCAATCCGTCGCCGGCAGCCGAGATTGACTCCCGAAACCCGAACGAAACCTGCTCTGGCTCCATGGTCCGCTCGGTTAGAGTCGCCACCACGGGGGCCTCCCGCTTTGGAGTTGTCACGTCGCCCACCGGCAGCCGCACCGCCGGGTCGCCGAACACGGCGTAATTCCGCGCGTCGTTCCGAGCCAGGAATACCCGCAAGTCCGCTTCGGAGAAGCTCTTGCCCGCCTCGGCCTTCTGTAAGATCGGAGTAAGATCGGAACTCAACTCCGCGTAGCGGCTGTTGAAATACTCCATCGCCGAGCCCACCGGATGCCCCTCCAGCAGCCGTTTGGTTGTGCTCTCAAATACCTGTCGGTGCGGCGTCGATCCCTTGAACCGGAACGAATAATCCCACGCCAGGTCCACATGGCCGATTACGGCCAACGCCCCTCCCTTCGGATGCGCCAGCAGCTTCCGCGGCAGGTCGCTGACCAAGGGGCGTGGCGCAAACATCGCTTTCTCCCCTTGCGCGAAGTCGTCCTTGTCGGGCGTCCCCAATCCAAAGCAGGCGTACATCATCGCGATCATGCCGCCCACTCGCGCATCGCTCGCCAAGTCCTCCCCGGCAAAATAATAGTCTCTGGTCTTCCCAGTGGTCCCCGGCCCCGGCCAGTCCTGGCAGCACAGCGCCCCGCTCAGCCGCGCTTGCGCTTTGTGCGCGGACGGCAAGCCCATCCCATGCGAGGCGGTAAAAAGAAACGCCGGCGTCTCCCCTCCGCCCAGCACACTCGTCAGCCGCGCGCGTGTCGCCGCCTCGGCCTCCACTACGTCCACATTCCACTGCGGCTCTTCCGTCTTCGTCCATTCGGCTAGCGGGCCGAGCAGGTACTTGTTACTCAGTAACGTCGATTTGTCATTCGGATTCTGTACCCCAAAGTAAGTAGCCCGCCGCGGCAGCACCACTTCGCCCCGTTCCGCCGCCACCACGCTGGCCGCGTAGTAGGCGTACTCCTCCGCCGTCTCGAAGTGCAGCCGTCCCACCCCATACTGCACGTCGATCTGATACTGAAACTCGTAGCTGATCGCCTCCGGGCTCGCCACCAAGAGAAGGTAATACGGCATCCGCTTCGGGTCCACCGCGCCGCCCCCTCCCGCGTTGCTCCTTTCCAAAAATGCGAACTTAGTCTCGCCCGGCTGCGGTGCTGCGGCCCCAGCGATCTAACGATACAAGTGCCCGGCCTGACCCTTGCGGAAATTCAGCAGCGGACGCAGGGCGTCCTTCACCGCCTCCGGCGTTTCGGGCGCGAAGATCACGCCCCAGCCCGCCTGCGCCAGGTCCTTCGGGTCCACCCCCTCCTTCACGCCCAGGTGCCCCTCTTTCCGATCTTTGCGCCAAGCTAAGTCGGTCAGGTGGTCTCGGCTTTCCGTCCGGCCCAGCGCCCGCTCCTGCACCTCGGCCGGGCTCATTGGAGGCGTGAAATACTCGCCCGTCTCTCCGTTGATCCCGTTCAGAATCAGTTGGTCATCGTCCGCTTCCATCATTGGTCCGCTTTCTCCACAAAAAGTGCGGCGATCGCCGCCTCCGGCCTGCCGATATGCCGCTCCGGTTTGCTTGCGCAGTTATACAGCAGGTCGCCCTCGCTAGTGATCCAATGCAAACCCGGTTCCATCGGCGCATTGAACTCTTTATCGAACAGCCCCGATCGGCCCGGGAAACTGCCGGCAGCCATGTTCGACGAGAGCAGGCAATCGGAGAATCCCGACTTTGTGGCCACGTTCCACAGGCCCAGATTGAATTGAACGGAGCACCCGGGGCAATAAGCGTCCGTAGCGGCGTCATTGATCTCGACACGCCAACGAGCACTCATGCGGATTGTCTCGCCCGGTCGAACCACGGCCACGTTGCCACCCCCGTTCAGTTTCACTTCCGCGTAAGTCATCTTGCGCTTCAGGTAGTCCACAGTGATCGGAGTCGGAATACTCGCGACCCGTTCCCCCCGTAGCAACGCGAAGACCGTGGTATCCTCGTTGCCAAACCCCAAGCTTACCGCGCCCCCTTCTCTAGGCACCTTTACAGAGAAAAAGCGGGTAGCATCTATGAACTCGAGCGTCCCGTTTCGCAAAATCTTGCTCACGTAGATGTTGGGCGGCATGGTCCGCACGCCGTCGGTAAGCTGCCAGTAGCGACCGCTGACCCGGCTTAACACTACGCTTCCGTAGCTAATGTCCTTCGAGTCGAGCGGATCGGGCGGCGCGGTCCAGGCGAACTCAAAGAACGTTTGTTCAGTACCCGGGGCAATCCCAATCCGCTGGCCCGGCGCACTTCCCGGCTGCGGAACTCGCAGGACTGACCCCCCGGCTGTTCGCAGGAATATCAGGTCGCCGCTCCTTCGCAGTTCTTGCAACCGTGCTTTCTGGTCGCCGGAAATCCAAGTCCACTCGCCGGGCACCGGCCCTGGCCGAAATAACCCTGCGCGAAACTGAAACGCCTGTAGCGGTGGTTCATAGCCAAAGTACCTTATCCTCGCCTCCGTCACCGCCTCGCGGTTCGTCAGCTTGGCCTCAGGGAACAGCGTTCGTGACTTCTCCGCTAACTTGGCCAGCATTTTCACTTGCTCCGGTGCCGAAGGCCGCAAGAAAAGCTCCGGCAAGGAGATAGGTACCCCCAGTCCCTCGAACGCCAGCGGGATCCGGCGGACCACGCCATCCAATCCCGCTGAAACGAGCTCTCCCTCAATCTCGCCCAGGTGCGTTACAGCCCCTTCATGCGCCTTCGCGGTCGTCACTCGGCGCAGAGCCTGGCCCTCTTCGATCGCTAGGATAGCAAGCTCACCGCTCTCCCCTCCGGCCACAATCAAGTTCGGCCAGCGCTCCAAAAAGTGCAGTTGCGCCACTCCCACGCCCGCGTCAAATGCCGCCACTGAACCCACTGGCTCCAGTCGCTCCGGGAGCCGATTGTAAAGCGCCACCAATCCGTCCCGCGTCCCTACCGCCACCAGCTTGCCTCGACTGGTCTCCACCCCCAGGCTTACCGCGTCCGTTCGTCCCGTCGAAAGCGCAGCGGACGCCCATTCCATTGCGCGATTCCCAAAACGTACCCGGCCCTTTGCATCCAGCACCGCGAAGCCCTCCTTCACGGCTGGCGCGACGGCCGTAAGTCGCTCCTCGGCCTGGAGAAAAGCCTTCGACCTGTCGTTCCGTATGGCGATCACCCATTTGTCACCCACCAGCAAGGGTTCCCCGCTTGGACGCATTGCCACCGCGAAGCGGCCGTTAAACCTCTTTTCGAAGCGAGGATCCTTCTCCTCAGACAAGGCAAAAAATTCGGGGCTTGTCGCGTAGGTCGATCGTCGATTGCTCCACCCTACCTCCCGGTAGGAGTGGCCTTTCCCGTCCGCGGTCGGTGCCACTTGAATCGTTTGGTGCGGCTGGTTGAAGTAAAGCCCCAGCGGCGACACCGCGACGACGGTCGCCGGCGTCTTGCGCGGGTCGGCTAACCGCTCCATCCGTTGATCTTTGTCGATCCGCCAGTTCTCGTTCGGCCACCGCTCCGGCAAAAGCAGCCTGCCCAGCGACGCGGGATGATCCTTGCCCACGATCTTCATGTTATTCAGCCACGCCATCTCATACGCCCCGTCCCGCCATGCGACCTCGGCTCGTTCATCATAGATCTGAGCGATGCTTTTCTCTGCTCGCTGGGTCTCCGCCTCTGCCTTCTTCCTCGCA
>JBKJLJ010000178.1:0-11876 GCA_046597015.1 Bryobacteraceae bacterium | reverse complement strand
CACCCCGCCCTCGTGAAATACCACGCGCAGGTCCTCGAGTTGAAAGCCGACGGAGCCTGGAAGCTGCACTCCGCCGCCGACTTCCGGTTTGATGGCAAGATCCAAATCGACTAGACTTTTCAGTACGCGAATGAAACTGCTCTCCACCCTCATTTTCCTCCCGCTCCTCAGCGCGCATTCCGTCACCACCTTCGATCTCGTCATCGCCGGAGGCCGCGTCATGGACCCCGAAACCGGCCTCGACGCACTTCGCCACATCGGCGTCACGGCCGGTAAAATTGCTGCGATCTCCTCCCAGCCCCTCACCGGCAAAGTGACCCTGCAAGCCGCCGGCCGCGTCGTCGCCCCTGGCTTCATTGACCTTCACGCCCACGGCCAAACGAACCAAGCTAACGAATACCAGGCCCACGATGGCGTCACCACGGCGCTCGAACTCGAAGTCGGCGTCCCCTCCGTCGGCGCGTTCCTCCGCTCCCGCGAAAACAACGCCATTCTGAACTTTGGGGCCACCGCCTCCCATGGAGCCATGCGAACGATGTCCATGACCGAGTTCGCCTCGGAAGCGAAGGGGTGGCAGGATACCCCGGACCGTTGGCGCGACATCTCCATGAAAGGCCGCTACAAGCCGCTCGCCGCCGCCGAAGAGTATTCGCTCCTCGCCGCGAACATGGAGCGCGGCCTTCGCGAAGGCGGCCTCGGCCTCGGAGTCGCCCACCAGTATTATCCCGGTGCCACCCGCGAAGAGATATTCCGCGTCTTCCAAATGGCCCAGCGCTGGAAGGTCCCCATCTTCACGCACGTCCGCTCGATGGGTCCCGAGGCCATGCAGGAAGTGATCGCCAACGCCGCCGCCACCGGCGTCGCCTTGCATATCGTGCACATCAACAGCATGAGCCTCGGTGCGCTGCCTTTCGTTCTCGACCTCATTGAATCCGCTCGCAAACAGGGCCTCGACATTACGACTGAGGCTTACCCGTATACGGCCGCCTCGACCTTTCTCGCCTCCACCATCTTTGACGATGGCTGGCAGGAGCGTCTCGGCATCTCTTACGGCGACGTCCAATGGGAGAAGACCGGCGAGCGTCTAACCCAGGAATCCTTCGAGCGGTACCGAAAGAACGACGGCGTGGTCATCATGCATCTCATGAAGCCAGAGTGGATCCGCCGCGCCATGGCCTCGCCGTTCGTGATGGTGGCTTCCGACGGCATGCCGTATGCCCCCGGGGCCCATCCCCGCAGCGCCGGAACGTTTGCGCGTGTCCTCGGCCTCTATGTTCGGGAGCAGAAGGTCTTGCCGTTGATGGACGCGTTGGCCAAAATGACGATCATGCCCGCCCGCCGCCTGGAAGCCATTGCACCGCAATTGAAGAACAAGGGGAGAATCCGCCTCGGTGCCGACGCCGACCTGACCGTCTTCGACCCCGCCCGCGTAATCGACACGGCGACGTTTGAAAAGGGACTCAGCTTCTCAGCCGGCATCGACCACGTCATAGTCAATGGAGTACCCGTCGTCCGCGAAGGCAAAACCGTCCCCAACACCTTCCCCGGCAAAGCCGTCCTCGGCAACTACGCCAGCCGTCGCTGACCATCTCCACCTACGTTCGAACTAGAATTGAACTATCTCCGTTCGCACAGAACTCGCCCCCGACGCGAAACAAATGAGCTTTATGGAAGTGGTAATGGGGCGGCTTGGACCAGTGGATAGCCACTTGTTAACCAGGTTCTACGTCAATCAGCAATCCCAGAATCAACTCTGAGGCGAGATGGGACTTACAGAGAAGCACCTTCGACTACGTAAACCAAGAGCAATGACAAAGTTAGCTGGTTCGCCCCGAAAAACGGTCAGCCGCAAGCAGTCAGAAAGCCCCGCTAAGGGGCGGTTTGTTGACGTTGAGCGGATAGTCCCGATCGTGGCGCATGCAATGGCAGTTTTTGGCGACGAACAATGCGCCTCCCACTGGCTGGCCCGCCCTTTAGTTTTACTAGGCAATAGCAGCCCGCTCCAGCCAAGGAAGAGCCATCTCTGGTTCGGATCATGAGGGCGCGAGGCGCGCCTAGAGCGAAAACAATCCACGCCAAAAACACCAAGGAACCCATCCAGGTCGGTCGCGTTGTGCTGCGTCCCTACTCGGCTGAAGGCAGTGTTGCCTCGATGCCGCCGAAAACAAACTCAACCTCGCAACTAGAAACTTGCCGTCCTGACCCAACCCTGGAGGTCAGGCCTGGAAGGCGCTGAACGGCCCTTTCAGCTGGAGATGTCTCCCACGACAAACAGCACTAAAATCTCAGGATCCCCAGAACGGGCTGCCGTCAACTCGACTGACGCTCGGAGATGGGCTCGAAGGTGTTTGGCGTCCCACTCTGGACGTATTTAGAACTCTCGCGGCCTCAGGGGATCTGTGATGAACGCTTCGGCCTGTCGTCGAGCGACACCGTGCTCTGATCATCCCTCTTCCTCTGCTACAATCGACAGATGCGTGCCGCCCTCTTCTTGTTGATGGGCACCGGACTCTTCGGCGCCGATCCGAACACTCTCACTCCGCAAGAGCAGGCAGCCGGATGGAAATTGCTCTTCGACGGCAAGACCTTCGAGCACTGGTTCGATCCCGCCACGAAGACCCCATCCGGTGACAGCTGGACAATCGAGGACGGTTGCTTTGTCGCAAAACGCGAACCGCGTATTCTCGAGGATCTCGCGACGATCGACGGATTCCGGGACTTCGAATTCATTTTCGAGTTCAAGCTAGCGCCTGGCGGCAACAGCGGAATTAAGTATCACGTTTGGGACGCCGTGTTTTTCATTCACGAGCAGCCGGGTTGGATTAATGGAAAGCGGGGAGTACGCGCTGATCTGCGTTCCGAACAGAGAGGTCAGACCTACACGCTTGCACTCGAGTTCCAGTTGATCGACGACGAAAAACACCAAGACGCATCAAGAGGGCCCTCTCGGCGCAGTGGTTCCTTGTACCGGTTCCTTCCACCCGAACAGCCGGCGAACGCCGCGGCAGGTCAGTGGCACAGCGGCCGCCTGGTGGTCCGCGGCTCGCACATCGAACACTCGATCAACGGAGTCCGGCTGCTCTCGGCAGACATCGCGAAACCAGAACTTTACGAAACAATCAAGAAGTACTGGTGGAGTCCGTCTGGCACCTGGGACCACTACGATGACCGGGTGGTCCAGCCATCACCGATAGTGCTGCAGAACCACGGTGACTCTGTGGTCTCGTTCCGAAATCTCAAGATTCGAACTCTCTGACTGACGCCCCAGTCACTCGGAAGGCAAAACGTTACGAACGCCCCGTTACCGGAGCGTGGTGAGACGTCCCCAGGGAGTTTTCGGCCGGCAATCGCTCTTAACCGTCGTCCTGCTCCACCCGACGGACAGTCATAGTCCGCGTTTCGTTGTCGTACACCACGGACGCCACGTGTGTCCGAATCCGATGACTATCGAGTTCATCGCGGTGCACGCGAGGCAGCACTGCGGCCACCACCAACTCAAGTATCCCCGCAGCGATTTGTTACCCGCACGGCGGCCGGCCGCCGGCCGTTGAACGGCACCGGTAATAGCGATAGACCTTGTTGCCGCGGCGGGTAGCGGTTCATCAGTTGAACTCACCGACTGGCGGGTGTAGATGGCGCATCGAATGAACCTTCGGGGTTGTGCTTCGGAAGGAGCCTTCGGCAATCAGCCTCCAGATAAATGTGGTTCCACTGCTGCCAATTCTATCGAGTCCATCAGCGCGGCTGTGCACTGCGCGGCCTTTCCTACTCCGTCACGCCGGTGCCAGTGGGCCGACAGTGCAGTTCAAATACCACGGTCAATGCGGTTTTGTCCAACACGCCCGACGCCACCGACAACACCAGATCTGCGAGTTCGTCCGGCTCGAAATCCGGTTCCCAATCGTTCATCAGAAGGAACGTGATTGCCGCGTTGGAGCCCACTCGCTTGTTGCCGTCGACAAAGGCGTGGTTCTGGCAAAGATGAAACAGGTAGGCGGTGGCCATAGCCGGGATGGAGGGGTGAAGGTATTCTCCACCGAAGGTGGCCTGCGGAGTCGCCAGCGCGGACTGCAGCCCTCCGGAATCACGGATTCCAGGCGATCCGCCATACCGGTCAATTTGCTGCTGGTGCATCTCCAGCACTTCATCGAGAGAAAGGAACAGAGGGTCCACGCGGGTTCCGGCGGCTCCTTTACTTGGCCAGCTTCTCGAAAGCCTTGCCGTACCGCTTGTGGGCCCACTCCTGAGCGGCGTCGAACTTCTTCTTCCGCGCCAGAGGCGCGGCGGCAGGAGCGACAATGAGTCGCGTGCCATCCGTGCTGATGTCGAGCGGAGTCTCCGTGTCGATCTTCAGCAGATCCAGAATTGGCCGGTCGATGACCAACGCCAAGCTGTTCCCGTGTTTGGTGAGCTTCTTAAGCATCAGGCCCCTCGTCTTCCGTACTTCCAATGTTACACCATTGGAGATACCGCCAAAACTGAGATCTCGGGAGTTCGAAACTGGTCAATCCGGGGTCCCTCTCCCAACAGGGCTGTCAACCAACGCGGAGGCGTCAACGGAGAAACTGGAGAGTTCGCGCGGTTGAGTGAGGCCAACGCTCCGAACCAGCATGCTTGAGAGCGCACCCCGGTTTGCACGACTACGAACCGGAGACACCACCCCTTTCACAAATACCAAGGAATGTTTGGGATAGGGCGACGGCGGGAACGGGCGATGGCGTCAACTGCAACAGCGAGAGAAACTTAGCAAAAAAGAAATTGGCTCCCCGGAATGGATTCGAACCACTGTTCACGGCGTCAAAGGCCGCTGTCCTACCATTAGACGACCAGGGAGCACTCTCTCAACAAAACCAGTTTACCACTCCCCATTACCACTCGGAATACTTCGTCCCCTCTAAACTGATTTTTTCCGACGAACTTCTCAAATCAAAAATCCCCGGCTCCGCCTGGCTTACCGACGCCGCCGCCTCTTCCATAATGATCTTCCACGAAGTATTGTTCCCCACCATCGGATCCATCGGCACCTGCCGCAAATACCCCTCCCGCACGATATCCTCCAGACTCTGCGGCGCCTTCTGCTTATCGTAGGTGTACTCGTCAATCACCGCCCGCATCGTCACCAGGTTTTGATGCAGCACCGTCTCCCGCGCCCGAATCACCGACTTGTTATACAGCGGCACGGCCACGCTCAGAATCACCAACACAATCGCCATCACCACCATCAATTCGATAATCGTGAACCCGGCCCTACCACTCCGCGTACGGCGTTCCATCGGCTGCTTTCTCCATTGTTTTTGAGTAGACCGCAAACACATTCTGTCCCCCCCATGCCGACGACTTCGGATCATCCCGCGTCGACCGCTTCCCCCAATCCGTATTATTCGTAAACGGATCCTTCGGCAACCGCCGCAAAAACCGCATCTTTTTTTCGCTCGTATCGCTCAGGCTCCCCGCCGGCTGCCCCGGCGCCCCTGGAATCCCCTGCTGCTGCTGCGGGCCCATCAACCCGCCCGCGCCTCCACCCGCTTGACCGGTCACCTTCACCCCATCCACCAACACCTCCAGCGTCTCCGGAAATCCATCCGCATCCGCCTTCAGTTGCCCCAACTGCCCCTTGTCAGCCATGTCTTTGTACTTATCAATCGCGCTGTGAATCTCCCGCAAAGCCAGCCGTAACTGCTTCTCTTTCTCCCGCCGAACCTTGTTCCGCGCCAGCGGCACGGCCATCGTCGTCAGCAAAATGAGAATGGTGAACGCGACGATTAACTCGATCAGCGTCATCCCCCGTTGCTGTGACCGCCGCCGCTTCATCGGATCTCGATCGCCACTCCCGGCGTCTGCGCCGGCACCGGCTGAAGCTTCGAATTCTTCAAGCTGCTCTCCGAAATCGCGACACTCGTGACGCCCTGCGCCAACGTCTGGAACGTCAGCGAAAGCAGCGCCCCGGCCCCGGTCAACCCCGGTACGCCCGGCAGTCGATTCAAAATCACCGACACCTCCCCTGCCGCGGGCGCATCCTGAAACGCAAAGTTCACCCGCTGCCCGTCCGTTGACAAAAATGCCCCCGCCGTCGCCGCCACCAGCTTCATACTCTTGGGGTCGTACTTCACCTTCAACGGAGCAGAGAAAAGGTCCACCGCCTCCGTCACCTGCAGCGTAATCACCACCGGCGATCCCGCCTTCGTCACCACTCCCTCCGGCTGCCAATTCAACTTCACGGGCGCCGCCGGAGCAATCAAATTCGCCTTCGGAGCGTCCGTCGTCGTCGCCGGTGCATCCAGCGTCGAAGGCGGCGGGGTAACCACCGGTACAACTGCCCCCTCCGGCGCCGTTCGAATCAGCCGTACCGTCTGGTCCGCGCCAGCCGCGATTCCCCGCAGGTTCACCGGCAAAATCTCCTGGCTGCGGATGATATGCGGCACCAACGCAATCATCAGTTCGCTCTCATTCCGCGTGATGGATTCGTTCGAAAACAGCCGGCCTAGATAAGGAATCTGCATCAGCAACGGAATCCCGCTATAGGTCCGCGTCTCGGTCTGTTGCACCAACCCGCCGATCAGGTTCATCTCGCCCTCACGCAAACGCAAGTCGTGAATCACCTTCCGCTGCCCAATCACCGGCTGCTGAATCCCGCCGATGTCGATCCGCTCTTTAACAGTCGAAATATCAATTTCCACGTGCAGCGACACTTCATCATCGCCATGAATCTTCGGCAAAATATCCACGTTCACACCGACGTCCAGATATTGAAACTGCGTATTCACAAGCGGACTTACGCCGCCACCCCCCAGCCCGATTCCCGGCTGAAACGAACCCGACGCCGTCGGCACTTTCTCGCCTATCTTCAGCGAGGCCTTCATCCCGTCCGCCGCCCGCACCTGCGGCGTCTGACGAACTTTCGAGTTGCTATCCGACATCACCGCCCGTAAAATCGCGCTCGGCAGGTTAACCGCAAAATCACCCGCCGCCAACCCCCGCAGATCGGGCAGCCGCAACGAGTTTCCCTTCCCATCCGTTCCCAATGCCGGCGAGACCGTTGTACTGATCCCTTGCGTCGACAGCGCCGAAGCCAAATCACGCGTCCGTCCCCGGCTCGTTTCGATCACGATCACGTCCACCAAAACTTCCGCCTTCGGCTTATCTAAATCCTGCAGTAACTTCTCGACGAGCGATACTTGGTCCACAGTCCCCCGCGCCAAAATCGCGTTCTGGGCATTGTAAGTAAACAACCGCCGAATTTCCGTCACCGACCGGATCGCCACCGAAATCTCGTTCAGCTCCTGCACGCTCGTAATGTTTTGCAGGTAAAAAACCTTCACGACGTTCTCTTCGTAGTCCCGGCGCTTCGTCACGTTGTCGTTCGTAATGAAGATCGTGTTCGCGCTCAGAGGCTTCCAAAACATCTTCGTCAAAGTCGACAAATACTCCAGCGAATCGTCCAGCGTCGTATTCGTCAAATCCACCGTGAAGTTCTTCGACGGCATCTGCATTTCCGGATCGAACACCACGTTGATCCCGGTCAGTTTGCCCAATGTCTCGTACAGAACCTTCACGTTCTGATTGTTCATCTTCAACGACGTCACCTGCCGCGATAGCGGCTTCAACTCCGGTGCCCCTTGAATCTGCCCAATCTTCTGTTCGCTCTCCTTCCGCGCCGATTGCACCGGGGTCAGCCCGCGCTCTTCCGGGCCCAACTTGATCCCCTTCCGCCGTTCCGCATCCAGCAACGCCTTGGTCCTTTTGATCTCCTGAATCGCCAGCGCGCTTGAAGGGTCCGTCATAAACGCCCGCTCAAACTCCGTCAGCGCCTCTTCCAGCTTCCCTTCCTGGCGCAACTTCTGCGCCCGGTCGATCCGGCGCGCTCCGGCCTCAAACCGCATCCGTCGCTGGCCAATCTGATAGGTCGTGTCCGTCGGGTCTTCCCGAATCGCGTTTTCATACTCTTCAAACGCCTTTTCCCAATCCCCCGAATACTCGGCTTTCTTCGCAGCTGCATAGAATTTGTCGCCCTTTCGTGTCCGGGCTTCGGCCGCCGATGGCTGCAACAACGTCAGCACCAGCAAGCAAGCGATCGTCTGACCTACAGTTAAACTATTGAATCCAATCATTTTAAGGGCCGGGCATGGTACACTTGGAGATTCCGCTGGCGCGGAGGGACCTCTGCCTATAAACCCTTGACGTTTCAGGCCCCCACCGCGTTGAGAACAAAACGTGGCCACCCCGAAATCCGATTCCGGCATTAAAATCATCGCCGATAACCGCCAAGCCGGTTACAACTACTTCCTCCTCGATCGTTGGGAAGCTGGTGTCGTGCTCTCAGGCACGGAAGTCAAAGCCGCCCGCGGCGGCAAGGTTCAACTCAAGGACGCCTTCGCCGAAGTCCGCGACAACGAGGCCTGGGTCGTCAACGCCCACATCTCGGAATATTCGCATGGCAACCTGGCTAACCACGTGCCCATGCGGAAACGAAAACTCCTCCTCCATCGTAGGGAAATCGATAAGCTCCGCGGCCAAACCCGCGAAAAGGGCCTGTCCATCATCGTCACCAAAATGTACTTCAAGGGTGGCAAGATCAAGGTCGAAATCGCCCTCGCCAAGGGTAAAAAACTCCACGACAAGCGCGATACCGAGCGCACCCGCGAACAAAATAACGAAGCGCGCTCCGCCCTGAAAGAAGCGCAACGAGGCCGAACATGAACGTAACTTTTCTATCCACCCCAGCCACCGCCGTCGTCGCCGACGCCCTCCTCCTCCTCCACTTTGAAGCCGAAGGCCGCCCCGCCATCGCTTCCTTCGAAGCCGCCGACCAAGCCACCGCCGGCTGGCTCACCGAACTCGAAGCCTCGGGCGAAGCCAAAGGCAAACTCTTCGACCTCCCCGTCCTCCACCGCCCCGCCGGCTTCGCCGCCAAGCGTCTCATCGCCCTCGGTGCCGGCCCCGCGGCAACGTTCACCCCGAGTGTCCTCCGCAAGATCACCGGCGCCGCCGTCCGCGCCCTCAAGGCCAAAGGCGTCACCTCCGTCGCCCTCTACCTCGACCACCCCCACGCCGAAGCCGCCCTCGCCACCGCCGCCGTCGAAGGCGCCGTCCTCGGCAACTTTGAAGTCGACGTCCACAAATCGAAAAGCAAGGCCAACGACCTCGCCTCCTTCGCCCTTATCTCCCCCGAAGATCTCGCCGCCGCCGTCTCCCACGGCGAAACCATCGCCAACGCCCAAAATTTCACCCGCGATCTGGTCAACGAACCCGGCAACCTCCTCCCGCCCCTCGCTCTCGCCGCCCGCGCTCAAAAAATGGCCGCCGAATTCGGCCTCGATTGCGAAATTCTCGATGAAGACCGCATGCGCCAACTCGGCATGGGTTCCCTCCTCTGCGTCTCCATGGGCTCGGCCGAACCACCGGCCATGATCATCCTCCGCTACAACCCGCCGACCCCTTCAAAAGACCATCTCTGCCTCATCGGCAAAGGCGTCACCTTTGACACCGGCGGCGTCTCCATCAAGCCCTCCGAAGGCATGGAGAAGATGAAGTACGACATGGCCGGAGGGGCCGCCGTCCTCGGGGCCATGCAAGCCATCGCCCAACTCAAGCCCGGCGTCGCCGTCACCGCCATCGTCCCCACCGTCGAAAACATGTGCGGCTCCCGCTCGGTCCGCCCCGGCGATATCGTCACCTCCCTTAGCGGCAAGACCATTGAAGTCCTCAACACCGACGCCGAAGGCCGCCTCATCCTCGTCGATGCCATCGAGTACGCCCGCCGCCTCGGGGTCACCCACATGGTCGACGCCGCCACCCTCACCGGCGCCATCGTCGTCGCCCTCGGCCACGTGCACATTGGTGCTTTCACGAACAACGACGAAATGCTCTCCAAGGTCATGGCCAGCGCCAAAACCCAGGGCGAAAACATGTGGCACATGCCACTCGACGACGACTACGCCGACTACCTCAAAACCCCCTTCGCTGACCTGCCCAACATCGGCGGCCGTTGGGGCGGCGCCATCACCGCGGCCTACTTCCTGAAGGAGTGGACCGGCGGCACCCCCTGGGTCCATCTCGACATCGCCGGCACCGCCTGGCTGGAAGAGACCAAGCCCTTCCTCGCCAAAGGCCCCACCGGCGTCTGCGTCCGAACGTTTATTGACCTTGCTTTGAACTGGCGCTAATCAGCATCGACAAAACGAACCCATCCCGCCGGGCCTTCACGGCCTCCAACTTCCCTTCGGGCCAGGAATGAAAACCCTGGCCCGTTTTCGCGCCCAGCTTCCCTTCCCTCACCAGTTCCCGATAGTACTCCGGAGCCCGCGGCTCGTTATACAAATCCCCCGCCACATACTCCGTAATCGCCAACCCCATCGCCAAACCCACCACGTCCTGATGTTCCAGCACGCCGTACGCCGGCAGCCGCAGCCCAAAACCCATCCGCGCCGCCAGGTCCACGTCCTCCGCGCTCGCAATCCCCGATGCCACAATGTGCGCCGCTTCTCTCACCAGCGCCATCTGCAGCCGATTCCCTAACTGCCCCGGCGTGTCTTTCTTCACCACCACCGGCGTCTTCCCGCACCGCGTCAGCAGCGCCTTCACCGCCTCCGCCACCGCCAACTCCGTCTCCGCCCCCATCACAATCTCCACCAGTGGCATCAAGTGCGGTGGGTTCCAAAAGTGCGTCGTCAACACCCGGCCCTTGTGCCGGCATCGCGACGCAATCGCCGTAATGCTCAGCCCCGACGTGTTCGACGCCAGCACGCAATCCGCCCGCGTCGCCGCATCCAACCGCTCAAACAACTCCTGCTTAAACCCCATCTCCTCCGGCGCCGACTCCACCACAAGATCGGCCTCGGCCACGCACTCAAACTCAGTCGTCGCTCCAATCGCCACCGGCGCGTTCCCCAACCCGTTGGACCGCAGCAACTCCCACTGGGTAGCCGCCGTCTCCAGGCCCCGTTCGCCAGCTTCAGCGCTCCGGCTCAACAGCGTCGTCTCCACCCCGCGCATCGCGAGGGTCAGCGCAATGCCCGGCCCCATCATCCCTGTCCCAATCACGACGGCCTTCATTTCAGTTCAATCACCAGCGTCCGAAACGGCTTCGTGCCCAGGTTCTTCAGCACCGGCGCGTCTTCGCCCTTATCATGCCAAATCACTTCGCCTGTCTTGCGCTCCCGCACCGTCCGCTCCTTGGTCGCTGAATCAATCCGTTCGTACTTCGGTTCGTCCAAAAACACGATCACCTGGTCGGTCGGCCGAATGTAGCGCTCCCGCGCCACCCCCGGCGCGTACGTCACCTCTTTTACGCGAACCCGCGCATTCTCGAGCTTCACCGTCTCCGGCATCGGAGCCCAACCCATCAGTAAATAGGTGACCAACGAAGAGATCACCGCCGTCAAAATCAGCTTCATGCAGCTACCACCTGAGGCACATATTTTTCGCGAACCAGAAACACGTAACTTGCAATTCCCAGCAACAGTAGGAAGAAGATAAACGCCATGGGCGCTTCGTATGTCCCCGTCGTCTGCTTCAACCAACCCGTCAACAGCGGGGCCACGATCCCCGAGAAATTCGAGGCAAAATTCTGCACCCCGGCGATGCGCCCGCTCAATGCCCCACCGGGAATCAACGTCTGTGTCAACGCCCAGTAGTTCGCCGTCGCCAACCCCAAACCAGCAAGCGAAATCACGGCAAAAATCATCGCGACGTTCGTATCGCTGCTCATCGCCCCGATCAACTCCGTCGACGCTACCGCCAGTCCACCAATCGTGAACCCCTTCCGCACCTTCACCGCATTCGCCCCCCGGGCGATCATCCGGTCTGCCACCAGCCCGGCTAGAATCGCCACCGTCCCCATCCCCGCAAAACTCGCAAACGAGATCACCCCCATCTGC
>JBKJLJ010000175.1:0-3530 GCA_046597015.1 Bryobacteraceae bacterium | reverse complement strand
TGATGCTGAGCTCCTTGCCCTTCTGGACAAGCAGCATCTGGTCGATCTTCTCGCGCAGCAGATCCTTAGCCCGTTCCTCAACCATCCGGTCGACATCCGCGGCGGGGACCTTCTGTTCCTTGGCGGCTTCGAGCAGCCCCTTTTTCATCCGGTCGATCTCACTGCGAGTGATGATCTCGCCGTTCACTTTGGCGACGATCTGCTCCATCACAATGACATCGGCCGCATAGAGCGACGCGCAGCAAACAACCGTTCCGAGAATGCGCAACTTCATATGTTGACTATTTTACCGCCAGAAAGTCCAACGCGTGCAAGGTGTCTTGCAGATACCCTAGTAACTTCTCCGGGGCGGTGACCGGATAGGGGTCCGCGGGTAGCCGCAAAATGCCCGCCGGGCTGAACTGAGCACCCGGCGTGGAGGTGACAATCTCCATCAACCCTTCGGGTCGAATCTTCGCTTCCAGGTTCACTTTTATATTGAAAAAGCCCTGCCGTCGATCAATCGATTCAATGCCCAGGCGCTGCGCCGTCGCGCGCACGAGCGAGAAGCTGGCCAGAGTTTTGACGACATCCGGGGGCGGCCCGTAGCGGTCGGCGAACTCTTCCAAAATCTTATTCGCCTCTAACTGCGAGTTCAACGAGGCGATCTTTTTATACGCCCGCAACCGCTGCATCTCCTCGGCGATGTAGCTGGCCGGGATCCGGATATCCACGCCCAGGGTGATCGTCGAATGCACCTCGACTGGGATCTCTTCCCCCTTCAACTCGCGGACCGTATCCGCCAGCAGCTTCAAATACGTGTCATAACCGACGGCGTCCATCTGCCCATGCTGCGCCCCGCCCAGCAGGTTGCCGGAGCCGCGCAACTCCAAGTCCAAGGCCGCAATCTTGAAGCCAGCGCCGAGGTCGCTGAACTCTTTCAGGGCGGCCAGGCGCTTGCGGGCAATCTCGGTCAGGTCCTTATTCTCCGGGACCAGCAGGTAGGCGTAGGCCCGCCGATTCGACCGGCCCACGCGGCCGCGCAACTGGTACAACTCGGACAATCCGTAGCGCTCGGCGTTCTCGATCAAAATCGTATTCGCCATCGGAATATCGATCCCGTTTTCGATGATGGTCGTGCAAACGAAAACATCGAATTCATGCCGCATGAAGCCCAGCAGCACCTTCTCCAGGGCGGTCTCGCTCAACTGGCCGTGGCCGACGCCGACGCGGATTCCGGGCAGCCACTCCTGCAGCCACGCCGCGCGTTGATAGATCGTCTCCACCCGGTTGTGGACGAAATAAACTTGGCCGCCGCGATTGACTTCCAGCTCGATCGCCGACCGAATCAGGTCCGCGTTGTAGTGCGAGACAACGGTCTGCACGCTCAGGCGATCCTTCGGCGGAGTCTCAATCACACTCATATCCCGCAGGCCAAGCAGCGACATGTGCAGGGTCCTCGGAATGGGCGTGGCGGACATGGTCAGCACGTCGATGTTGTGTCGCAACTGCTTCAACCGTTCCTTGTGGCGAACGCCGAAACGCTGCTCCTCATCGACGATCAGCAGGCCGAGGTCAATGAACTCGACGTCCTTCGAAAGCAGTCGATGGGTGCCGATCAGGATGTCGACTTTGCCGTGGCCGAGGTCTTCGATGATCTTCTTAGTTTCGAGCGGCGAGCGAAACCGGCTGAGCATTTCGATGTTGACAGGAAAACTGGCGAAACGGCGTTTGAAGGTTTCGAAGTGTTGGAAGGTCAGCACGGTGGTCGGCGTCAGGACGGCCACCTGCTTGCCGTCGCCGAGCGCCTTGAAGGCCGCGCGCATGGCTACTTCGGTCTTGCCGAAGCCCACGTCGCCGCATAGGAGACGGTCCATCGGCTGAGCCCGTTCCATGTCGCGTTTAATCTCGGAGACCGCCTGGACCTGGTCTTTCGTAGCAGTGTAGGGGAAAGCGTCTTCGAACTCCCGCTGCCAATTGGAATCGGGCGAAAACGCGAACCCCTCCGACATGCGCCGCTCAGCGTAGAGTTTGAGCAACTCGTCGGCCATGTCGCGCATTTTCGCTTTGACCCGCGACTTTGTTTTGGACCACGTGGCACCGCCAAGGCGGTCGAGCGGGGGAGTACCTTCGCCTGCGCCGCGGAACTTCTGCACCAGGTCCAGCCGCGTCATCGGGACGTACAGCTTCGATTCGCCGGAGTACTCGAGGATGAGAAAATCGCCCTGCTGATCGCCCTGCGGGATCTCCTTAATGCCCAGGAACTTGCCGACTCCGTGGGTGACATGGACGACAAAATCGCCCGGTTTCAGGTCGGCAATATCGGCGGCAAAGGCGGCGGCGGCGCGCTTGTTTAAGGCCGGCTCGGCGATCAGGTCCGAGGTGTCGAACAGGTCTTCGGTGCCGATGATGGCGAGTTTGGCGGCGGTGAACGTAGTGCCGCGCGTCATGCGACCCCGCGCGAGCATCATGCTGGCGGAGTTACCGAACAGCCGGGCGCGTTCGGCGTGGAACGGGGAGACCGTATCGGTGCTGGACAGGGCCAACTGAAACGGCACCGAGTACTCGGCAAAAATGTCGGCCAGGCGCTCGACTTCGCCAATCGCCGGAGCGAAGTAGAGCACCTTGTAACCCTGTTCGACCAGCTTGCGGGTTTCGGCCACCGCGTTCGGAAGGTTCCCGTGGAAGGCGGGCGAGGGGCGGGAATGCAGGTCGGCGGACTGCCCTGCGGCGGATTCGCCCAGTAGCTCGACTTGGCGCAGAGTAATCCGCTTGCGAGCATCCGTTTGAGCCGCCAGTTCATTCCACGTCAGGAACACCGATTCCGGCAGCACGACCATGTTGCGCTGATTTTCCCCGAGGCGTTTCCACAACCGATCGGCGGCCGAGTGAACCTGCTCGGGCTCATCGATCACCACGAGCCCATCGGCGGCGAGTTCGAGCAGCGTCGAGGTGCGCGGGTCCGACAGTACCCGCGTAAACTCCCAAGCCGGCACCGGGTTGCTGGGCTTGGGATGTTCGACCAAAGGCAGCACGACGGCGCGATCCACCTTCATCACCGACCGTTGCGTTTCGACGTCGAAGCGGCGCATGGAATCGATCGTGTCGCCGAAGAATTCAATGCGGAGCGGTTGGTCCGAGCCGGCCGGAAAAATGTCGACGATGCCGCCGCGCATCGAGAATTCGCCGACCATTTCGACCGGGTCGCGTTCGGTGTAGCCGATGCGGTGGAGATGCTCGGAGAGGTCGTCCAGGCCGAGGTCGTCGTCGACTTTCAGCGTCAGCGCCAACTGTTGATAGAACGCGCCGGGGTAGGTCCGGAGCAAGGCCGACGCGATGGGGGTGACGGTGATGGAGGTGAGCCCGGAGGAGAGGCGATAGAGGCCGACGGCCCGCTCTTCGCTGATCTCGGAATGGGGCGACAGGCCTTGGGACGGCAGAACGTCGAGGGCGGGCAGCAGTTGGGGACGGGGCTTGGTTTCGTCGTTGACGAGAAGTTCGAAAAATGTTTCGAGGGCGGCGAAAAGGCCCTCGGCTTCCTGGGCCCCGTC
>JBKJLJ010000108.1:0-9255 GCA_046597015.1 Bryobacteraceae bacterium | reverse complement strand
CGTCCAGCGGCCCCCTGGCCGTTCCCGGAACGTACACGGTCAAACTCACCGTGGACGGTCAGAGCCTTTCGCAGCCCTTCGTGATCAAGAAGGATCCCCGCATGGGTGGTTCCGTCTCCGACCTGCAAAAGCAGCTTGATCTCTCTCTCCAAATCCGCGATAAGGTGAGCCAAGCCAACGACGCGGTCATCAAGATCCGCGATATCCGCAAACAGATTGAGGAACTGATTGCCCGTGCCTCCGCGGTGAAGGCCGTCGTCGAGGCCGGCAAGAAACTTGCTCAGCAACTCACTGAGGTCGAGCAGGAGCTTTACCAGACGAAGAATCAAAGCGGCCAGGACCCGTTGAACTATCCGATTAAGTTGAACAATAAGCTCGCTGCGTTGCTGAGTGTGGTGCAGAGTTCGGACACTGCGCCGACGGCCCAATCCAACCAGGTTTTCGAGGATCTAGCCACCAAGGCCAACGGCCCGCTGCGTCGTCTCGACAGTTTGGTCACGACCGGCCTCGCTTCCTTCAATCAACTCGTGCGAGACTCGGCCGTCCCCGCCGTCATCCCAAAATGAAAGGGGGAGGCTTCATTAACCCGATCGTTCCTCCTCAACCAAACCGCCGACGGGCCTACCCGCGCCGAATGCCGCCTCGACTTGGAAACCTTCTAGCTCACCCAAATCAGAATCGCGGAGCGACGCCGAAGGCGAACTCAACGAGTAGGCAACTATTAAGTCTTTCTGAATAGTTCGACCGGAAGGCGCCCTCCAGGTTTCCGCTAGGTTCCCCACTACGCTCTCACTGGCCGGCCCGCCGTCGGCTTGTTAACTCAATCGTTCTTTCCCGGCCAGACCGCCGACGGGTCAGACCCGCGCCGATCGCCGCCTCGACCAGCAAGCTCTCAGGCCAACCCAGGCCTACATTCCAGGTCATCCTGTGCCTGAAATCCATTTTTCCGGAGCGTGAACTCGGTCTGGATAACCAGGCAACTTGTAAGGACTACTTACAAGTTCGATCCGAAGACGCCTTTGACGAGGACCCCTCCACCGAAGAACGCCCGCGAACGCCCAAGCCTAGGTTCAGCGATGAAGCGTTTCGAGCACAACGCTGGGATTACGCGCGATGACCATCAGCAACACCCGGGCGGGCCCCTCAGGCACCCGGCGATGGGCTTCCCAATGGCGAATGGCACTCAAGGAAAAACCGAAACTGGTAAATTCCGCCTGGGTCATACCCAGTTTCACCCGAATGGATTTAACGTCTACGTTCTCGGGGATTTTCGGGCTGACCCGAATCACTTCGATACCCGTCTTCTCCCCGCGCCTGTAGGCCCGATACTCCTCCAGGCTCTCCACAATGTTCCTGGCCATAGGGCTGAGCCCCTCATTGCTGATCGACTTCTTTCCAAGGGGTCGTGCCATATCCTTACTCCTGACTCAGTATTCCTTTGACCAGCGCTGCGAGAAGTTTCTTCTCCCTGTCCAGCAAGTCTTCCTTCTCGTTCTTGGCAAAGGCCGTTAGCAGCAACACCTGCCATTCTGGTTGATGGTAGTAGTAGATCACTCGGCTACCCCCTCGTTTACCTCGGCCGCCCAATCCCCAACGCAACTTGCGCAACCCGCCCGTACCTGGAATGACATCCCCGCTGGCCGGATGATTACCCAAAAACTCAATCAACGCCGCGAGTTCAGCCTCAGAAAAGAGCTTCTTCGTAGCCCTTCTGAAGCCGATTAGCGGAATTACCTCGATCATGCTCGTAAACTACAAATACTCCATTGGAGCCTTTCTTGCAAGCTTTGCCAGCGGGTGGACGGGCTTCCGTCGTCAACATATCTTAAAGGGACGCGCCTGCCACCGCTGGCTGCCCCGGTACCTTTCGAAGAGGAGGCGTTCTACTGAAGCAACTCGAAGGAAACTCGATGGGACGGAGGCCGCCACTCTGGATTCGCAATGCTGGCTGCTGGATCGGCCATCCGGCTGCGGAAGATTCATGCCGGCTAACGGCAGGGCGATCTCCCGTTGGCTACTTTGCGACAGTCATTGCGCTGACTGCTCATTGCCAACGTCCCATGCCAAAATGTCCCAGCGCGGGAGCAAAGTCGCAGCCAAACCTGACTCCGGAACCGGCCTCCTTGCACGGAAGCCCGCAGGTCAAGGGCGAGGGTCCAGAAGCCGGTAGGCTATCCGCATTGGCCTTTGTCCGCTGTGTCTGAGATATTCGACGGGGCCGTGGTAGACGAACGGAGCGGCCTTGCCCCCAGCGAGTTTTTCGTTGCGAATAAATAGGTGGATCGCGATTCCCAACTCCCGATGCTGGATCAATTCTTTCCCTCGCTTATCTGTTGGGCTGGTCTGGTTCTGACTGCTCCATTGAAATGTAGATTCGTCAAGCCAATGGTCCAGATACTGATGATCTAATGACTTTCCGCGCTTGTTTAGGGTCACCAAGAGCACATGCGCTTTCTGTTCGTTCAGGACCACATGACCCACATTCCAACTTCCCGGATTGAACTCTTCACCAAATAGCGCGGGAATGTCCTCCCGAGCCATTTGCCGCCCCCGCATCATGTCGATAGATGGAACAATCGAGCGAAGCCGGGCCAAGGTCCGAAACTCCTCCGTAGCGTTGAGGTCTTCATAATCCGGATTGTTCGCACGAAGTACATAGTCGTTCGAACCCCGCTTCAGCACCGTGCGGAGCAGATACTGGTTTTCGCCAGCCTCATCCTGACGTTCAATCGCCATCACGGTGCCAGTGATGGACCCGGCGCTCTCGGGGCTCACTAATTCCAAGAGTAGATAATCGCCATCCCGGATCGGCTGCTTGCCGCCGTTCATCGAGTTTCCTGATGCCCGCGCGATGAAATGTCGGGCGGGATCGAGGCGTCCATACTCAGCCCCCAGATTTCGGAACTCCTCCTCGTCGGTCCGCCCAGTACGAAAGTGCCCGCACGCGATCTTCAAATTCGGAAAATACGGCAGGGCAGTCCCACGCTGCAATGGCTGGGGCATCGGAATGACCTTCGACTGTCGCGTCGCATAGGTTGCCAATCGGTAGTCCACCAGTTCCTGCACGAGTTCCGGAAAAATTCCCGTGGGAGCTAGGGAAGCAGGAACGAATCGTCCGGCCGCCACGCGAAAGAAGGCCGACCGCGAAGGGCTGTTGCCCCCCGTCCAAGCATTGACTGGGTTCTTATGCCAGTACCTTTGCCACTCTCGGCTCTCACCGCTACCAAATTGTTCCGCGAGATCAGCCAGTAGCAGCGGCCGCCGATGCAGCACATCCCAAGAGCGCGCAGCCAAGGCATCTAAGTCCGGAGGAGCGGCCCATCCATCCAACTCCTGAAACGCTTCGAGGAGAATCATCTTGAAACACTTCGTCATCTCCGTCGTCTCTAGTTCTCGAAGAAATTTCAACTCCTCCGGAGGAATCTCCAGGGCCAGATCGCCTTGGACCTGGACGAACCCAAACCAGCTTCCGAAGGCGTTACGAACCGCCTTTATACTACCCCCCGCATGATGGAACTCCAACAGCGTGGGCCTTCTCTCTAGTGCATCCCGCAAGGCTTCGTACGTCTTCGCCGCCCCATCCGAGTCTAGCGACTTCAAGAATTCGATTAACTGCAGGTCGTAGTTGACGAAGCAGCCTGCTGGGAGTTGCCAACGATTGGCCTCCACGTCGCGCGCGAACTGCGCGAGGGCCCGATAGGTCGGTCCGGCGGAGAAAAGCGCCTGCGGCTTGTGCAGGAAGCCTTTATGGTTTCCGACGAAATCGAGAATCACTAGGCGCTCCTTCCCCTCTGCGAGGCGGAGTCCACGACCAACCTGCTGGAGGAAGAGAATCTTCGATTCCGTGGGCCGGAGCATCATGACGGTATCGATTTCCGGCACGTCCAAGCCTTCATTGAAGAGGTCGACGGAGAAGATTATTTGCAGTTCCCCGGCGCGAAGTCGTTCGAGCGCCTCGCCACGGCTAAGCACCGAGCGGCCGTGTACGGCCGCGGCTGCCAAGCCTGTCTTAGCAAAATGTTCGGCCATGAAGTCCGCATGCTGGATGGATACGCAAAAAGCCAGCGTGCGACGGCCCGCGTGCGCCTGCCACTCGTGAAGCGCATGCCGACCTCGGGCAAGGGTCGCGAGTTTGTTCGACAATTGCTCGGGATCGAACTTGCCATTCCGCCAGGAAATCTCCCGGTAGTCGACGGATTCATCGAAGATGCCGTAGTAGGTGAAAGGAACCAGCAATGCTCGGTTGATGCCGTCCACAAGCGGCACCCCGATGACGAGATTGTCGTCGCAGAGCGAGAGGATGTCGGACTGGTCGGTGCGGTCCGGTGTGGCCGTTAGTCCAAGCAGGAACCGGGGCTGAAAGTGCTGGAGCAGACGGCGATAGGTGGGAGCGGCGGCATGGTGAAACTCGTCGACGACGATGTAGTCAAAGTGATCGGAAGCAAACCCCTCCAGATGAGCTTGCCGGCCGAGGGTTTGGATGGACGCGCAGAGAATCTCCGCAGACCGATCCCGCTCCATCGCCTGGTAGAAGCCAACCCGGGCATTTGGGCGGATGCGGAGGAAGGTTTGGGCCGCTTGGTGGAGGATCTCTTCGCGGTGGGCAACGAACAAGATCCGGTGGGCGGCACATGCATTTGTATCGAAAGCGGCTAACCAAGTCTTGCCAAGCCCAGTGGCCATGACGACGAGGCCGCGCCGGTAGCCGTCTAGCCGGGTTTGATGCAAGGCTGCCAGCACCTCAAGTTGAAGCTGGCTCGGTTCGGGTGGCGCTTCGCGTTCGTCGCTTCCAGGTGCCACGGGCCGGAGAGGGACTACTCGCCGCAGTTGATACCGTTCAATCCAGGCATCGGTTAGCGGTATCGTCTGCGGATCGCGATAGAGTTCCTCGAAGCGATTTCGAGCCTCCAGGTAGCCGTCGTCTCCCGGATAGGTAATGCGGTAGTTCCATTCGATACCATTCTGCAGAGCCTGTTGACTGATATTGCTGGAGCCGATGAAGGCGGTTCCGTGGAGCTGGCCACCTTCATTGAAGTGAGCGAACAAGTACGCTTTGAGATGAAAGCTGGCGCCCTTGGCTTCATAGACGCGAATCTGCGCGCCAGCCTGCTGCAAAAGCATGAGCAGACGGAGCGCATCCGGATCGGTGATGTCGAGATAGTCGCTCGTAAGGACGCGCACCCTGGCGGTGCGTGACTGAATGGCCGCGAGGAGGTCCGGCAGAATGAGACGCAGACCCGTGGTCTTGATAAAGGCGACAGCCATATCGATTTCACTGGCTTCTGCGATGGCGGCACACAGATGAGGGAGAAGATGGCTCCTGCCTCCGGGAACAAGTCGGAGGAGCGGCTGAACCGGACGGACGGCAAGTGCGTTGATCCATTCGACGGAATGCGTTGGCCGGCTGTCCCGGGTCCGCCAGCAGTCAATCCGGAACTCGCCGGGGAGGGCCGCGAACCAGTCGCCAAGCAGTATCTCGTTTCCATCAGTGAACTGTCGGCCGTCAAAATCACTGATCGTCGAGTCGATCCGGAAGCTGACAAAGAGCGCGCCGCCCGGCTTCAGAGCTGCCCAAAGCTGCCCCAGGGTGGTCGGGATTTGGCTGGCGGGAAGATGAAGTAAGCTCGCGCAGGCCCAGATGCCGTCGTAACAAGCGACCTCTTGAATGTGATCGAACGAGCGCACGGCGACGAGGCCGCCGGTATGGAGACGCGCTAGTTCCGCGAGTTCGGGGCAAGCGTCGAAGGAATGGACGCGGTAGCCGCGTTCCCGGAAGGCCTTGGAGTCACGGCCGGAGCCGCAACCGGCATCAAGGATCAGACCGCCCAGCGGGACCTTCTCCAGGAACGGGGAGTAGAGCGGCGAGAGATCCAGCGCTACGGTGGCATCAAAGTAGGCTTGGGCGTTCCTGGCGTAGTAGTCGGGAAGATTGGGCATGCACGGTCAGACAGATCACCGTTGACGGAGAGTTCCTGAATCTATTTTGCACTGTCAGGAGAGATCACAATTGAGGAACCTAATTGCAGGCAAGCGAGTCCGGTCGATCCTCATCCGGTGAACTGATGCCAAGACCCTACTTGGGATTCTGTGCTGCCTGACCACTGAGGCGGAAGTTGTTCCTTCCTAGTGAGTTCCGGTTTTGAGAATGGCCCGCTGTCCCGTTTTCTTTACGTCTGCACCAAGCCGGGAACGACTGCAGCACGAAAGGTGAGACCTAAGAAGGCGGCAGTGTCATACGCAGTGCGACCTCTGGACCAAATCGCTCAAAGTGGCGCTGGTTCCAGGTATAGATTTGCGCCGCGCCCGAGTGCAGGCCACAGGTCGCAATCAGGAAATCGTAAACAGTCCCGCCCGCAATGTTATCCAAAGCGGCATTCTGGATCGCCGCGAGGTAAGCCGGTCCATCAAGGCTAATCAGTCGGAAGCGCTTGGCGATCTCTTCAATGCACTTGATCGCTTGGTCCGGTGATGCGCGATGCGGAGCCGGAATCCGCGTCAAGGTTGAGTAGACCTCCGCGAGGCTATGCCCGGCACAACTGGCGGTTTCAGGTGAACAGGTCGAGAACAGCCCGTGGCTGGCGGTGTGATGTGGATGGTCAGCCAGGAATACCGGCACCAGAACGGACGTGTCGAGAAAAAGGCTCACTAACTCTGCCCAAGAACGGAAAAATCCCGCTCGCGCCGGATGGCATCGATTGTGTCATTCACGATGGTTGGATTAAGCGGCTTTCCGGTTCGCAGCACTGGTATACCCCGCTCTTCAACCAGTTCCGGGTGCTCTGCTGACGCAGCAGCGGGCACATGGGAAACCAGAACATCCGTCACCAGCGCGTCCAGCGACACGCCCTTCGTCCGAGCGGCATTCAAGTAAGCCTGCTCGATATTCTGGGGGAGATGGATGGTGACCGTCATAAGTTCGCTCCAGTCCTTAAAGCTAACACTAACCGACTAGTAGCGTCCTGTCCCGCGGGAAATGGGATCAACGGCCTGCCGCGAAACGGCACCGCGCTGTTCTCGGGCTCTCACGGCCGTGCCGCGGCGGGGCCGTCGGGCGCTACTTCTCTAAAAGCGGGTCGTAAGCCCCACTCGAATCGCCCGCGCGTACCCCGGCGTTATATTGTTATTGCTATGCGCCGTCACGAAGTACCGATTGTCCGTGACATTCTCCACGTTCGCCTGTAGCCGAATCTTCTCATTGATCGAATAGAAGAGAGCCACGTCCGCCCTCGTGAAGCCGGGAACCGTCACGGCATTATCAAACCCCGCCCACATTGCCCCCTGACGGACGATTCCCAGCCCCGCGCTGATCCGCGAGTTCAGGCGGTAGTTATTCCACAGCGAAACCGTCTGCTGTGGAACCAACGCCACCTTGGCCCCCAGCCTAGCCGCCGAAGTCGGACTGTTAATAAATGCGTCTTGATAGGAGTACCCGCCCGCCACCGTCCAGGCCCGCGTGATGTTGCCGTTTACTCCGAACTCGAAGCCATTCGTCCGCTGACTACCGGTTTGCACAATCAACGCCGGATTGTTCGGATTCACGGCCCGGGTGTTCGTCCGGTTAAGCCGGTACGTTGCCGCCGTCATCGAAAGATACCGGCGCACGTCCCACTTCACGCCCGCTTCGTAGTTCGTAAATTTTTCCGGCTTCAAAGTTTCTGAAGTCGCATCGAGAGAAGAAAATTGATCCCCGGAACTCGGCAAATACGAAACGCTGTAGTTTGCGTAAAGGGAGAGCGGCGTCAAGGGCTTCAGGATGATGCCAGCCCGGGGAGAAATCAAGTTGTCCACCCGGCGCCGGCTGTCCCCATTGCGATTGTTCCGGAACTGGAGATCGAAGCGGTCCACTCGCACCCCGCCCACCAACTGCACATAGCGGGAAAGGCTCACCTGATCCTGGAAGTACCCCGCCGCAATCGTATTTACGGGCCGGTTATTGGCGTCCGTGGCGGCCTGGCGAAAGGCGACCGGTGTAAAGTCCGTCGGGCTCTGGAACGGCACGTTGATCGATGTCGCCAGGTTGTTGAAGTAAGCGGTCTCCCGGAAATTATCCGTGCCCTGACGGCCCAATTCGGCGCCGCCCAACAGCGTATGACGGACCGGGCCGGTGGAACCCAAATAAGTCACATCGGTTTGATTGAACAGGTTCGTTCTCTGCGTCGCCGTGTTATAGCCCGACAGACTCACCGTTGTCCCGGCGGCGTTCAACCCACCCGGAAAAACGTTCTGGTAGAACTTATCGTAAGCCCCGAAGAGTGTCGTATTTTTCATGTTCAGCTTGCCTCGCTGGCGTTCAATCATCGCCGTACCCAGGTTCACGTCCGCGTGGGTGCGGCTCTCGTTCGGGTTGCCAAAGAAGGTGGACCGGTGAGCGGAGGAGGGCCTCCCATCAAAAGAAGGAATCCCGCGGTCCGTTGTTCTTCCGTCGTGGAAGTACTCGTAGGATAGGCGAATGCGTACGTTCTCCGTCATCGCGATCGTCACGGTTGGCGCAATCCCGTAACGCTCCAAGTTAAAGTAATTCCGGAAACTATCGGAGTTTTCGTAGACTCCGTTTAGCCGCATCGCCACCTTGCTCGTGATCGCCTGGCCAAAATCCGCTCCCACCCGCTTATTCCCGAAGGAACCACCCTGGAAGAAAAGTTCCCGCACCGGCGCCGAGCTTGCTTCTTTGATCACGCGGTTCAGCACCCCGCCGCCGCCGCCTCGGCCAAAGATCATGGCATTCGGCCCCTTTATGGCTTCAACTCGTTCGACGTTGTACAAGTCCCGGAAATACTGCACGTCGTCCCGCACCCCGTTCACAAAAAAGTCGGAAGTGGAAACGTTGCCCCGAATCACGGGTGCATCCCGGTGCCCTTCGCCCTGCGCCATCGTGATGCCCGGCGTATACCGAACCACGTCGGCCATACTCATCATGAGTTGGTCGCGCATCAGTTCGCGGTTCACAATCGTGATCGACTGTGGCGTGTCCAACAGCAAGGTGGGGGTTTTCGTCGCCGTAGCCGTGGAGAGTACCTGGTAGGCGGCCTCCTCTGAAACCGTAATGGAGGTTCGCTGGCCGCTCACTTGCAGCACGACCTCAATTCCGGCCGCCGCCGTCGACAGCACTTTCACGCCTTGTGCATTGTCCAGAAAACCATCGGCCGAAATGAGCAAGCGGTAGTCGCCGGGTTCCAGCGCAAGTGTAAATTCGCCGGTCTCGGTAGTAACGGTTGAGAAGCCCGAAGTCTCTAAACCGCCGGGAGTCAGCACGAC
>JBKJLJ010000035.1:0-2983 GCA_046597015.1 Bryobacteraceae bacterium | reverse complement strand
AGAGCAGGAACGCTTCCGATCGAATGCCGCTCACTACGCTAACTTAGGACAAACTTACAAGAATGATCAAAGCAGTTAAGGGCACACGGGACATACTGCCGCCCGTTTCCGGTGTTTGGAATCAAGTGGAGGCTACGGCACGCGAGGTATTTCGGTCGTTCAACTATCACGAGATTCGCACCCCGATCTTTGAAGAGACGGCGCTGTTTTCGCGTGGGGTAGGCGAAGAGACGGACATCGTTTCCAAGGAGATGTATACCTTTGACGACAAGGACGGCTCGAAGTTGACCTTGCGGCCGGAAAATACGGCGTCCGTCATTCGCGCCTATATCGAACATCGGCTCGACCAGATTCCCGGGACCAAACGGCTCTACTATTTGGGTCCGATGTTTCGGCGCGAACGGCCCCAGAAGGGCCGCTATCGGCAGTTTTTCCAGATTGGTGCGGAGGCGATTGGCAGCGATTCCCCGGTGCTGGATGCTGAGATCATTGAGCTGGTTTCGACGCTGCTGAACTCGTGTGGCATTGCCGATTCGCGCCTTCTGATTAACTCGGTGGGTGATCCGGAATCGCGCGGCCGTTATGTCGCCGAATTGAAGGAACGGCTGTCGGCGCATCTGCCGGAGCTGTCGGTGGATTCGCAACGGCGGGCGGTGACGAACCCATTGCGAGTGCTCGATTCGAAGGATCCGCAGGACCAGCCGATTGTCGAAAAGTTGCCCAATATTCATGACTTTTTGAACGATACGTGTCGGGCTCACTTCGCGGCGGTGTGCCGTTACTTGACTGATCGGGGGATCGCCTACGAGGTGAATCCGCGGTTGGTGCGGGGACTCGACTACTACACGCATACGACGTTTGAGTTTCTGCATGGGGCGTTGGGCGCGCAGAACGCAATCTGTGGCGGTGGGCGCTATAACGGCCTGGCGGAGTCTTTAGGCTCGAAGGTTCCTGCGCCGGGCATTGGTTTTTCGATTGGCCAGGACCGGTTGCTGATGGCCGTCGAGGATGCCAAACCGGCGGGGTTTGAGCCGAAGCCGCTCGACCTGTTTGTAGCCCCGATGACGGAGGACGCCTTCAACGCGGGGGCCCGGATGGCCAAGGGCTTGCGGCATGCGGGCAAGAGCGTAGAAGTCGCTCCGGCAGGTAAATTCAAGAAACTTTTGGAACTGGCCAGTAAGTCAGGGGCTCGGTACGCTTTGCTGATTGGCGATGACGAGATCGCGTCGGGGCGGTTTGGGCTGAAAAATTTGGCGACCGGTGAGCAGACCCCAGTGACGGCCGCCGAGCTGGCCGGGAGCCTCGGGTAGTGTCAGTCCACTCGGCGGCGATCGAATGGCTGCGGGGGGAGGAGCGGTTTGTGGATAACCGTTATTCTCGCCTCCATGCGGTCGCCTTCGATGGCGGGGCGAATTGGCGGTTGTCGGCGTCGCCGGAGAATGTGCGGGTGCCTTTCTCTGACCCGAGCGCGGTAGATCCGGAAGAGCTTTTCGTAGCTTCGCTCGCGAGTTGCCACATGCTTTGGTTCTTGTCGATTGCGGCGAAGGCGGGGTTCTGCGTCGATTCTTATCGCGATGCGGCGGAAGGGCGGATGGCGGAGGACGCTGCAGGGAGAATGGTGATGGGAACGGTTACGCTGCGGCCGGATTGCCACTTTTCGGGCGAGAAGTTGCCGAGTGCTGAGGAGTATCGAGGGCTGCACGAGCAGGCGCATCACGAATGTTTTCTGGCCAATTCGGTTCAAAGTGAAATTTGCATCGAGGCTGTTAAGTATCCCTGACCGATAGGATGGCCTGCTCTGCTATCGAATGGATTGGATACTTGCTCGGCGCGGTATCACGGATCTCGGGGGTGAAATAGCGAGATATTGAGTCAATCTTCCGGATTGACGAGGGGTAACGGGCCGCTCCCGGCAAGCTCCCGGAGTTTTTCCTCGGGGATGCCTCGGAGGTGCCCGATGACCATGCGGGCGGCGTAGGACCAACCCACCTGCTTCCAACTGGCCATTTCTACAAGAGCCGACTCGCCTTCTTCCCGGACTAGGTTGAGCGTCGCCTGATCGCGGTTGGCGGTGAGTTGTTCAAGCAGCGTGGCGGCTTTGTTGCAATCGGTCCAGACTCCTGAGCCGACCATCGCCACGAAGGGGGCGATCGGGATCTCTTTCGCCCATCGTGCGTTGGATCGGAGAAGCACCCCTAAGGCCCGGGTGGAGTTGTTGCGAACGGTGCCGTTCGGGTCGCGGGCGGCGGCGGCGAGGGCGCCGATCTGGATGGGCGAAGCGGCCGCGTACCCCAGGAACTCGCTGGCGACTTGGCGGCTTCGCACGTGACCGGAGTAGGCGAGCACGTCGCGGAGTTCCGCCTCGTGGGCTAAGGCGTGTTGCCGGATGAGCATCTGCTGTTTCCGGGCGGAGGGATCATGGATCAGAGCGTAGCCGGCCGAATCGTCCTCGCTGAAAGAATCGCCGCCCCGGCGGACCGCCTGTTCGATCGCGCGATCCGCGGCATCGGCGAGACGCTGGGCGTCGTGGCCCAGACGTACCGGGGCGACCGGCGCGGGGTTAGAAAGGAAGGGGCGATAGGAGCCTCCGGAGATCCCAACAAATTAGACCTTGCGCCGTTGAGCGTCGCAACAGACGATATTCACGTCGGTGGTGGTAACTCGGGCGCTGGCTAAGGCCGCGCGAATATGTTTGGGCGACCAAGGAGAAGCGCCGACGGCCCTGCTGAGCCGGGCTTCGTCGACACCCTCATGCACGAAAAATTCGATATCGCCTTCGAAACGCTGTCCCCATGCGGCCAAACTGAGCGCGAAAATGGCGAACGCGCGTGCACACCCCATATCAATCTGCGAAACTATCAAGATAGCCTTTTTTAGGGTGAGCGGTGGGGCTCCAGATCTTGATTGGATTCAATCGTTTAATCGTGGCTTGCGAATAGTCCAATCGCTGCGTGGATCCAGCCGGTGTTAGGATTTCGTGGCC
>JBKJLJ010001073.1:0-3351 GCA_046597015.1 Bryobacteraceae bacterium | reverse complement strand
CTCGGACTCGGTCCGCACGACCATGCCCTCGGCGACGGGCAGCGTACAGCCAGTCATCAGCTTGGGAGCCTTTTCGACTTCAACCAAACACATGCGGCAGGCCGCTTGCAGCGACATGCCTTCGTAGTAGCAAAACGCTGGGATTTCGATGCCGTTTTGCTTGGCAACTTCGATCAGAAGCGCGCCGTTTTCGGCTTGGACCGAGACCCCGTTAATGGTGACGTTGACGAGTGCCATGGTTCTCCTAGGAAATCGAGACGAGGTCCGATACCGCGAAGGGGTTCTTCGCGACGTAGGCTTCGAACTCGTTCCGGTACTTCTTGACGATCGCGATCGTCGGCATCGCGGCAGCGTCGCCGAGCGGACAGAAAGTCCGGCCAAGCATGTTCGCCGCCAAGTCCCCGATCAGGTCGATGTCGCGCGCCTGCCCGTGGCCGTCGGTGACCCGTTGCAGCATCTTTTTGAGCCACGTCGTGCCCTCCCGGCAAGGGATGCACCAACCACAGCTTTCATGCTGGTAAAAACGCATAATCCGCAAGGCCAGCTTGACCATGTCGGTCGTTTCGTCCATCACCATCAGGCCGCCGGAGCCAAGCATCGAACCAGCCTTGGCGATCGAATCATAGTCCATCGGGATATCACACTCTTCGGCCTTCAACAACGGGCTCGACGAACCGCCCGGGATGATCGCTTTGAGTTGCCGACCCTTCCAAATGCCGCCCCCGATTTCATTGACAAACTTCATCATCGGGAAGCCGAGCGGCACTTCGTAGACGCCAGGTTTATTGACGTGGCCCGACATGCAGACCATGCGGGTACCGCCGCTCTTCGGCACGCCGAGATCCGAGTACGCCGTTCCACCCATCCGCAAAATCGCAGGAACCGACGAGAAGGTTTCGACGTTGTTGAGCAACGTCGGCGACTGAAACGCCCCGGAAATCGCCGGAAACGGCGGCCGAATCCGCGGCACGCCGCGTTTGCCTTCGAGCGACTCAAGCAGGGCCGATTCCTCGCCGCACTCATAGGCACCCGCGCCGGTATGGGTGTAGAGATCGAACTCAAACTCGCTGCCGCAAATCTTCTTGCCGAGGAAGCCGCTCTTGTAGGCTTCCGCGATCGCCTTATCCATGATGGCGATTAGATAGTTGTACTCGCCACGGATGTAGATCCAACCCTTCTTCGCGCCTACCGCAATCGCCCCGAGCAGAATCCCTTCGATCAACTGATGCGGGTCGTTCTGAATCAGCAGCCGGTCCTTGCAGGTGCCGGGTTCGGACTCGTCGGCATTCACGACAATGTACTTCGGTTTCTCGGAGGCGCGTGGAACAAAGCTCCATTTCAAACCGGTCGGGAAGCCCGCTCCGCCGCGACCGCGCAGGTTCGAAGCTTTCACTTCGTTGATCACATCGTCCGGGGTCATCTCGAGCGCTTTGCGCAGCGCTTTGTAGCCGTCATGGGCGAGATAGGTATCGATCGACGCCGAGTTCTCCAGCCCAAACCGGAAGGAGATAATGCGAGTTTCTAAGGGACTCGGTTCGTTAAACAGCTTCACTTCTCTAAACCCTCCAGGATCGCGTCTAGTTGATCGGTGGAGACTTCGTGATGGAAGTCGTAGTTCACCTGAATCGCCGGGGCCCAGGAGCAGGCACCCATGCATTCGACCTCTTCGAGCGAGATCCGGCCATCGGCCGAAACCTGTTTATGACCCAGACCCAGCTTGTGGCTAGCGTGGTCGTACAGATCGGCGCCGCCACGGAGCATACAAGCCACGTTCGTACAAACCTGCACATGAAACTTGCCCATCGGCTTCTTGTGCAACATCGAGTAGTAGCCCACTACTTCGTCTACTTGCATCGTGCTCAGGCCCAGCCGACGGCCTAACTCTTCCATCATTTCCTGCGTCACCGAGCCGATTTCGTCCTGGCCGAACATCAACATCGGAATCAATGCCGCGCGTTGCCGGCCTTCGGGATAGTGGGTCACCAGGTCGGCGAATTTAGCTTCCAGTTCGGGCGAAAAGGTCATCGATCACAATCTCCCAGTACGAAGTCGAGGCTGCCCATCACGGCGATCGCGTCAGCAATTTGACGTTTTTCAATCAACCGGGGCAAGCCTTGCAGATTCGCGAAACTCGGCGTCCGCATGTGTACGCGAAGAGGCTTGGCGGTTCCGTCGCTGACGACGTAGTAACCGAGTTCCCCACGGGGCGATTCGACCACTTGGAAGACTTCGCCTTCGGGCACCGCAATGCCTTCGGTGACGATCTTGAAGTGGTAGATCAACGCCTCCATCTGCGTCTTCATTTTTTCTCTTTCGGGCAGAACTACCCGATGCGCTTCGGCGCGCGTCGGCCCTTCGGGCATGCCGTCCATGGCCTGCTGCACGATCTTCAAACTCTCGCGCATTTCAGCCATCCGCACCGCATAACGAGCGAACACGTCATTATCGGTCGAAGTCGGAACCTTGAAATCGAACTTCTCGTAGCTCGAATACGGGGTCATTTTGCGGGCGTCCAGCGGGATCCCCGCGGCGCGGATCAACGGGCCGGTGATGCCGACGTCCAACATCTGGTCCACTGAGACAATCCCGATGCCTTTCGTTCGCCGCAGCCAGATCGGATTGTTGTTCAGCAGCGTCTCGTATTCGTCGAGTTTGCTCGGGAAATCGGCCAGAAACGCCCGGACCAGCTTTTCCCAACCGCGCGGCGGGTCCAGCGCCAAACCGCCGATGCGGATGTAGCTCGTCATCAGCCGCTGACCGCTGAACATCTCAAACAACCGGAGCAGGTCTTCGCGCTCCCGGAAGGTGAGGAAGAACATCGTCATGGCGCCCATGTCCAGCGCGTGCGTGCCCAGCCAAACCAGATGGCTATTGATCCGCGTCAGTTCGGCGAGCATCACCCGCATCCACTGCGCCTTCGGGGGAATCTCCAGGCCGAGCAGTTTTTCCACCGCTAGCGAGTAGCAGAGGTTGTTCGAAAGGTTGGCCAGATAGTCGACGCGATCGGTCAGAGTGATCACCTGCTGCCAGTTCAACGCTTCGCACTGTTTTTCAATGCCGGTATGGAGGTAGCCGATTTCGGGAGTGGCTTTCTCGATGAACTCGCCGTCCAGTTCGAGCACGACTCGCAACACGCCGTGCGTCGACGGATGTTGCGGTCCCATATTCAGAGTCATGCGCCGGGTGGTGCCTGCTTCGGACTCTTGATGCACCGCGGGCGCCAGGATCGTTTCGCTCATATTCCTCTGGGGGTCCTATTGCTGCTCGCCGTAGCTGTACTTGAAGCCATGGGTGGGGAAATCGCGGCGCAGCGGGTGGCCTTCCCAATCGTCCGGCATCAGGATCCGCTTC
>JBKJLJ010000934.1:0-7590 GCA_046597015.1 Bryobacteraceae bacterium | reverse complement strand
AACAGGTTCAGCTTCCCGGCTGTTCGTTCTACGAATATGATCTTGCAACGAGAACTATTCCGGCAGGAAGGAGCTATTTCGATGTTGCTAGCCTTTTGCGGCAGATCAGCGCTGCCTACTTGGCTTCGCTGGGGTGACGGGTCGCGGGATTGCGAGAGGTATTTATAGTGGACCCAGGAATTCAGACCAGCCAATAAGCTAAGATTCGGACGGAGTCATTGACAAGGAGCGGTTGATGACCCCTGGGATTTATCGCCTTGTGGCCAGAATGAATGGATTACACTGATGGAACTGGAACGGAGGATAGGGCTCCGCAGGGATGCGCCCCGAGCGCCGATTTCAGTGCCAGAACGGCTACGGGCGGCTGCTTACGCGGTCGCTCGAAACGCGGCGCAGAGACCCCATCCGACCTTAGCTTATTCAAAGCGCAAAATGGTCTTGACAAAGGGGTCCACTTTACTCACGCGCATGGCCGAGGCGTGTCACGAGTCGAGTTGGCGGCAGCTTTGCTGGACGGCCGATTGGCATGTGCGCGAGGATTGCTATGCGCAGGCCCTTGCCGTCCTAACCGATGCGCAGGTACCACTTCATCCTCGGACGCTCAGTTCTTTCGAGCTGGCGGTCGTGGCGAAGTCGGAGGACTGGTGAACCTGCACTACGGCCAGGATCCGGCTGTTAAATTCTACACCCATCTGTCCGATCAGTTTGGGCCCTTTCACACCAAGGTGATCGCCGCCACCGCCAACGAGGCTCCTCATGTCCTCGACGGATTGCTTTATCACCAGAGCAGCCTCGTCATTAACGAGCACTACACCGACACTGGAGGATTCTCCGATCACGTCTTTGCCATGTGCCGTCTGCTGGGCTTCCGCTTTGCGCCGCGCATTCGCGACCTGAAGGAAAAGCGGCTCTATCTATTGCCGGGCATGACCGTGCCTTCCGAGTTCGGTTCTTTGGTGGCGGGTAACTTCAATGTCCGCATCATCAGTGATGAGTGGTCCGAACTGCTGCGCCTCGCCATGTCGATCAAAACTGGAACGGTCACCGCCTCGGTGATTCTGCTTAAGCTCGCGGCCTATCCCCGCCAGAACAGTCTGGCCCTTGCGTTGCGCGAACTGGGAAAGCTGGAACGGACTTTCTTTACGCTCCAATGGCTGCAGGATCCCGATCTGCTTCGTCGTAGCCACGTCGGACTCAACAAGGTTGATCAGCAGAATGCCCTCCGCCGCGCTGTGTTCAACCGGCTCGGCGAAATCCGCGACCGCTCCTATGAGAACCAGGCGCACCGCGCCAGCGGTTTAAACCTTGACGTCGCGGCCATCATTCTATGGAATAGAACCTACCTGCAGCGCGCCCTCGATCACCTGCGCAATCAAGGGCAACATCCGGCGCCAGGTGATTTGGTTCATTTGTCGCCACTCGGCTGGGAGCACATTAACCTTACCGGCGATTACCACTGGAGAACATCGCAGACCCTCGATCCGGAACAGTTTAGGCGCCTCCGTATCAAGGCACCGGACATCGCCGCTGCCGCTTAACGTGCTTAAAATTCCGAATCGTGACTTCTCCTCAAGTACCGTAAGATGACCGTATTCTCCCGCTTTAAGGCGCATCGTCAAAAGGATGCAGCTCAACCATGTGGAAGACCAGCGCTGAGATTTTGACTCGCGGCGAGCATCGCCTATTGCCGCGCTACCGGACAAGCCCAAGAGACTCATCAACGATGATTACAGCACACACTCGATGCACCAGATGATGAAGCGCTAGTTGAGTGGTGGAGTGTCGTTGAAATGGAGAGGTCGGAGTTGGTTTCGCGTCGTAGTTTATGAGTGGAATCGCACCCCTGTTGTTTCAATGGTTTCACCTTTGAGTACAACGCGACACCAACTTCGAAAATTTAACCCAGCTTTGCATATATGGAGCGCCTCGCACTGAAGCGCGTTGCATTCCTAGTCCAGGTCCAGAGACGCAGGTTGTACATCAGGGTGTGTCTCTCCGCTTCCAACCAAAGCGAAACGCGCGGCGAGAGGACCGATTAGTTCAAAGATCGCGACAGAAGCGAGGACGATGGTTGTCACCGTCCGTCCCTCCTCGGGGAATTTCTGGTTCACGATCAGAACCAATCCAATGGCAAGGCCCGCTTGCGCGAGTATGGCGAAGCCGATCCATTTCTGGGTCATCAGGTCGAGCCCTGCTTTGCGCGCACCGTAACGCGAGCCAAAGAATTTTCCCGCGGCCCTGCCGCCGACGTAGACCAAGCCCAGAACTCCCAGGCTTGTGAGCAACGCCAGGTTCAAGTCCGCACCACCGATGACAAAGAAAATAGCGTACAAGGGCGGATCTGTCTTAGACAGGCTTGTGAAGAGGCCCTGGCTGCGGCTAGAGACGTTCACAGTCGTTGCCCCCACAGCAAGACTGGCAACCAGCGGCGACAGATCCAGCCATTGCGCAAATCCGACGCACAACAGAACCGAACCACCCATAAGAATCAGCATTTCGCCATGCTCAACCACCTGTTGAGACCACAGACTGAGTAGCAGGCCGATGAGAAAACCCAGCGCGAGGGACCCGATCATCTGCCAGGCTAAAGGGAACAAGGAAGCAAAGATGGCCTCCCCGAGGGGTTGCCCCGTCCGCGAGGTCAGGTCGATAAGAGAAACCACCAGGCTGAAACAAACCAGGCAGAAGATATTGTTCAGAGCGATCACGCCGGTGAGTGTTTCCGTGAGATTCCCTTCGGCGTTACATTCGCGAATCACCATCAAGGTGGAGGCGGCCCCCGTTCCCATGGAAATGGCGCCCAACAGCAAAGACACATGCCAAGCTTGTCCGGCGAGCAGCATGCCACCCGTGACTAATGTTCCGCACAGCAGGGATTCCGCCGCGGTTACTATCAGAGCTTGTCTTCCAATCGCTCGAAACCTGGAAAACTCAAAGACCGAACCGATCGAGAATAAAATTAGTCCCAACGCCACTTGACTAAAAACTTGTAAGGTTTCCAGATTGTCGTGAGTGATCCAGCCCAGGAAGGAAGGTCCTGCGGCTACGCCCGCGAGAAGATACCCGGTCACCTCCGGCACCCGCAGAAACTTTACCAAGTGACCCGCCAGCAACGCGAAAAACAAAATGACGCCCAGCGATGCCAATTCATTCATGCTGCACTTCCACCATACCGCGCCTTTTACCACGCTCATACACAATCCGAGTTGGATTTCCGCTGGCGGCCCCCAGCATCTTCGACAGCGTCGAAATGGAGGCGTTTCGCTGACCCAGAATCGAAACCAAATGGTCTCCACTACGCAACCCCGCCCGTCCGGCTGCGGATCCGCGAGCAATGTGCAGTTCCGGTAACGGAGAGGGAGCAGGAAGGATCGCGATGCCGCTGTCGTTGTCAGCTACCTCCACTTTCACGCGAGCGATGCCAGAGCGGCCCGGCCGTACTGTTTTGAGTTCGGTTCCCATTGTCGCCTCCAGCAGCGTCGGCTCCTCTGTGACGATCAAATCTCCGGGCAACAGGCCGTTTCGATCGGCCCACCGTCCCAACCACACGTCTGTGATTATCAGTCCATTTAGCCGTGAGTACATATTCTGCCAGTTATCGGGAAGGGGCGTCGCTCGGAAGCCAAACTTTTCCACGAACACCCGGTCTGGGCTGGTACTCTTCGCCAGCAGATCTGGAACACTCTCGATGGAGACAATATGGAGAGATCCGGCACACGGCATCACAATCCCTGCCAGATTTCCATCAAGATCAAATGCACCGGCTCCCGCAAATCCCATATCTAGCGTCACATTCAATACCAGTTGCTGATATGCCACGTCATTGCAAATTACCGTCTCCTTCACTCCTTGCATCACCGCCGTCCACAGCGGTTGGTCGTCTCGGGAGCGTCCGACGATTAGCACCCAGCTGTCGGGGTTCCGTTGCGAAGTTACAACAGGTACGGGCGTCACTTTCGAAGAGATCTCGGCGACCGCCAAAACCGGCTCTATTAGTTCGCCGGAACCATCCACCGTCAACACTTTCTCGGGCGACCCGTAGCGAACTCCGCTTGTCCCGCGGGAGGGAAGGAAAACCGCCTGATCCGCCAGTTCCGCTGCGCGACTCGCAAGATATTGTCCGATCCCGGCGGCCTGATCTCGCCGGACCCGCTGTTGCAGCACTGCAGTCTCCGTAGGCGAAGGAGCCGTTTCCGCTTGACGCGGCCGAAAGCGCCCGCCGATAAACAGGATCCCGGCTGCTGTTAAGGCCAGAATTGCAAGATATTTTCTGCTTATCGATTCCTTCATGGCACACCGTTCTTCATTTTAACTCACGGCTGTCCCCTTAGCCGCGATTTCTCACAAAGCACTAGTAAAACACCGCAGCTTCTGCGATAACTATGTTTAGTGGCAATAAGTTAGGAGCCAAGGTGCAACGGAGCTTGCAGTGACGGACTGTATCCAAACTGGATTCGATTTTGGGAGCGGGTTCGGCAAGAAAATGTCCGCGGACTTCGTCGGCCCCACCTTAACCTCTGACGGTGGATTGCATCTGCTCAAGCAGACCGAAACGAAGCTCAATCTTTTCTCTCGACTCGCCCGTTGTTTTCGCGATGGCCGGGACCCATTGCGCGTCCAACATTCGGTCGCCGAACTGCTGGCACAACGAGTTTACGGCCTCGCTCTGGGCTACGAAGATCTGAACGATCACGACCGGTTGCGCCATGATCCCTTGCTTGGTGCCGTGTCGGGCAAATCGGACCAGCGAAAATTGCTGGCCGGAAAAAGTACTCTCAATCGTTTGGAATTGAGCACGGAGGAAGTAAGCCGCTACAAGAAGATATCCTGCGACACCCCTGCGATCGATCGCCTGCTCGTCGACGTGTTTTTGGAAGCGCACCCAGTCGCCCCCGCGCAGATAACACTTGATCTAGACTCGACCGACTTAACGCTGCATGGGCATCAAGAGGCGCGTTTTTTCCATGGTTACTACGGGGACTATTGCTATCTGCCGTTCTACATTTTTGCGGGGGGGCACTTACTTTACGCACGCTTGCGGCCGAGCAATCAAGACGGCGCGGCCGGTTGCGTGGAGGAAGTGCAAGCCGTCGTCGAGCGGATCCGGCAAGCGTGGCCGACGGTGCGGATAATCGTGCGGGGTGACTCGGGCTTCTGTCGTGATGAGTTACTGACGTGGTGTGAAAGCCAGAAAGTACCCGTGGATTATGTGGTGGGATTGGCGCGGAATCCGCGGCTGGAAGCGAAGCTGATTCCGTGGATGCAAGAGGCTCGGGCCATCCGGGCGATTACAGAGAAACCAGCCCGCGCGTTCGCGGAATTGCGGTATCAGACGGAGACGGGAAGTTGGAGCTGCCAGCGGCGGGTGGTGGGCAAGGCCGAAGCGCTGTGCGGGAAAGAAAACCCGCGGTATGTGGTCACCACGTTGCCGGAGGGGGAGTGGGACGCGCGTACGTTGTACGAGAAATTGTACTGTGCGCGCGGGGAAATGGAAAATCGGATTAAAGAGCAGCTATCGATGTTTGCCGACCGGGTGAGCGCGGAGACGATGGCCGCCAATCAACTTCGGGTGTACTTGGCCGGGATGGCGTATGTGCTGATGACCGCGTTACGGCGGATCGGTTTGGCGGGTACTGAGATGGCGCGGTCACAGGCGGTGACGATCCGTTCGCGTCTGCTGAAGATCGGTGCCCAGGTGAAGGTTACGGCCGGGCGGATGTGGGTTCATCTGACAGAAGCATTCCCGTTGCAAGCTGTTTCTTGGCATGTGGCGGCGAGGCTGCGGTGCTGAAGGGCGGGTAGTAGAGCGGCAAAGGCGAGGGGGGGGAACCGGAGGGGCCCGGCGAGCGGAGCCATGGCAGGAGGGGTCATTCACGAGCAATTAGAGACTTGTCACGGGGTCGTCGAGCCCCGGAACCCGCTCGGGCTCGACTAGGAACGGATCACTTTTTTCATTTCCGGGAGAACGGGCCCGAAGCGGTACTTTTCGGCGTAAAGCTGAATGCTTTTGAGAAATGGCGGTTAGCGCCAAGTCTAAGCGAAGCTTTCCGCTCTTCGAGCGGGAATTTGTAAGGCATGCGGGACTGTCGATCCGATCCACCCAGTCTGCATCCGGGTCGCGGTGGCTACGGTAGTGCCCCGGAAACTCCTGGAATGGCCCGGTTCGACTGCATTTTGACCGGCGTGGAAATGCCTGGAGCCGTGAGAGTCGCCGGTTTCCCGACGACCGATAGGCTGCATCAAGGCTCAACTTGGACTGGGGCTAGTTCGTAACGTCGATCCGGTTTCCTCCGATTTCATCCTGTCCAACACACCGCTCCTCGTTCGAGCTCAACTTTACAAGCGTGCCCGCCGGCGGTGCCTTGGCCGACTGGCCCAGACGTCTTCCTGGCGTCGACGCCGCTTACCTTTGCGTTTCTCTGAAGCCTTGGGATTCGATCTGAGCAAGGCCGCCGGCGCAATTCGGGTTGTGCCCCAAGCCGTCGAATCTCCCATCGGACTGAGTTGAGTTCTGATTCCGCCCGAAGGTTGGGGTATGCGAACGAACAACTTAGCCGGAGCACGGGTTTCGGGGCGTGCAAGCGGCGGCGGCCGGTTTTCCCTTGCCAAGAACATTACCAATCTTCTGCCGAAATCGCCGTAACCAAGTTATTGCCCAGTGTATTGTTGAGTAGTGAGGGCACCGCTTTTATACCTGTTTACCGGAATAGTAACGGCGATGCCAGTCCTGTGGGTCTTTGCGTGGGCCGTTTGGGGAGCGCCCATGCGCCTAACGATGTATGTTTCGATTTTTGGGTCTTCGCTTCTTATGGCAGCGGCTGCAATTGGCATTCGCCGACGGCGCGTTGCAGCGCGCCTGGCGCTTGGGGGTGCGTTCGCAGTTTCGTCATTCTATCTACCGGCATTCTTCAGTGCGGTCCAGGTACGTTTGAGTGACCAGGAGTTGAGCCTTTTGGTGATGCGGTGGACCCCTTCTTCCTCAGCGCTGGTGATCCAAGAACTAGAGGAGACACCCGGGTTTCCTGACATGAAGTGGTGGCGAATTGAAACGGATAAGCTGAAGGCCATGGGACTTACCGGAAGGCTTGAGATCGTTGGAGATGGCCGTTACGGAAGCGGGAATAGGAGTCGTGTAATTCTGATCGTGCAGAAGCCAGCGTTTGAAGCTGTGGCGCTGAAACAGCCCGACGCTAGTAGCATTATTGCCATCCAGGATGGAGAAAAATGGCGAATTGTTCCGTCAGATGCGCCAATGCTGAAGCGGACAATTCGAATCGCGCCATGGGCCGAAGATCCGATGCAGACGTTCGTGGGGGTCGAACTCGCCAGTGGCGCAAGCCAAGGGTTCGGCATCCTGTGGCCCAAAGGGGCGGCAGAGGACGCTGCAAAATGATGAACGGAGTGGTGCCGGCGTTATTGCTCCCGCAGGTGACTACGCTATAGGCCGCAGTTGCATCCTTCAGGCGAGAGTAGATCTTTCGTTGCACTCAAAACTCTAGGCAACCCGCGGCCGGATTACCGGTCTCGATGCTGCCGTGCCCCATCGCTCTTGGATTCGAACATAGCGTACACCTTGCACAGCCCGGCAAG
>JBKJLJ010000746.1:0-3583 GCA_046597015.1 Bryobacteraceae bacterium | reverse complement strand
ACAGCACCCTCACAGGTTGCTTGTTGGAGCGACGCGATGACCGGCCAGAACTCCGTTTCCTTGGGGCGGGACGAGTACGTCGCAGCGTTGGAAGCGGCCGGCTTCCGCTGCGACGGGTTCCGGGTGGACGAAGGAGAGAGCCACTACTGCCTGGCCACACGACGGTAGATCACCGCGCCCGGGGTTCGGCCGATCTCTTCGTACTGGCCGAGCCAAGCGGCGAGGTCGGGATAGCGGGTAATCGCGAGGTCAGGGTTATACGGGCCCAGACCGTCGACGAGGTAGTGGGGGAGGCGTTCGATGCGGCGGGGCCGATCGCCGGGGACGGTGGGAGTCGAAGAGGTCAGGTGGCGGTCGGCCATCACGCCGGTGAGCGGTTGCGAGTCAAGATACGGCGAACCGGGTGGGCAGCCGGAGATCGCATAGATGTCGGGCCGGTAGCCCCAGACGAAGAGACTCTGGCAGCCGGCGAGGCGCGCGGCCACTTGATGGCTGTCGCGTTCCATGGCAAGGTCGGCCCAGTTCTCGTGCCAGTAGTACCGGGGGCCGAAGCGAACGAGCGGGATCGCCAATAGCAGCAGCACGGCGACAGCCCAGCGCCGGGGCAGCAGCACGAGGCCGCGGCTGGCGAGCAGGACGACGATCGGGAGAACGTGGAAATAGTAGCGAGGGAAGAAGCGGAGGCCGGCCGCGACCGCGACGAAAGAGATGGCCAACCAGAGGAGCCAGCGGCGGCGGCCGGGGCCTTGCCGCAGGAACCAACCGGCGGCGACGACCGCGGCGGATTGGAAGCCCAGCCAGTTGGCCGTGCGGAGGAGGCCTTCGCGGAGCGGTTGGAGCACAAACGTATCCCGCGAGTAGGCCATGCCCCAGATCCAAACCTGCTGCCAGTACTCGCGGGCGATAGGGAGCAGGACCAGTTGCGGGGTAAGCACCGCGAGGCCGAAGGTGGGCAGATGGCGATAGAGCCAGAAGGCGCAGACGGCGACGATGAACATCGCCTTCGTATTGACTAGAAGCCCGGCCCCGCACCAGAGGCCGCTGAACAGGGGGCGGCCGCGCCAAGCGTAATGGACCGCCATCAGATGCGGCACAATCAGCAACATGTCCGGACCGAGAACCAGGGCGGCGCTGGGGACGGTGAACGTTAGATAGAAGGCCAACAGACCGGCAGCGACGGCACCTTCGCGCCTTCCCCACTCCGAACAGGCGAAGCGGTAGGCGGTGTAGCTGGCCGCGGTGATGTAGAGCGCGCCGGCAAGCCGGAGGACCCAACCCGTTTGCGCGCCCCAGAGCAGGTAGAGAAAGGCGCTGCCGGGCGGCTTATCGAACCAAATATCGCGATAGAGCCAAGCGCCCTGGCGGATGGCCAGAGCGGCGGCCGCGGGGTAGCCTTCCTCCACCCAGACGATGGAATGATGCCCGAGACGCACGACCAGCACCACTGCGAACAGCAGCAGAAACAGGGCGCGCGGGCTGGTCATTTGCGGCCGAGCAGCCTTTCCAGAGTGACGCGGAAATCGGCGCCGTAGAGCGGATCGGCGAGGGCGAACTCGACAAACGTCTCAAAATAGCTGGGGAAGTTGCCGATGTCGTAGCGCTTGTCCTGGGGCGGAAGCTTCAGGGCGACGACGCGTTTGCCTTCTTCGCAGAGGAGTTGGATGGCGTTCGTCAGTTGGATCTCTCCGCGCTTATCGGGTAGGACACGACGGATCATGTCGAAGATGATGGGCGAGAAGGCGTAGCGTCCGGCGACGGCGTAGCGGCTCGGGGCGGAGTCTTTCGTGGGCTTTTCGACGATGTTGCGAATGCGGGTCCAATCGCCTTCGCCTTCGCCCGGATCGATGATGCCGTAGTGATGGACCTCGTCGGCGGGCACCTCTTCGACGGCGATGATGCAGGTGGCGCGGAGTTCGACGAAGAGTTCCGACATGCGGGCGACGCTGCGGGAAAGGCCGTTGATGCCGAGAATGGAATCGCCCAGGGCGACAAGGAAAGGCGCTTCGCCGGCGAAGTTCTCGCCGCAGAGGATCGCGTCGCCGAGGCCGCGCTGGACGCGCTGCCGGGTGTAGTAGAACTTAGCGGCGAGTTCTTCGAACTTCAACTCGTCGAGGAGGTCCTGCTTTTTACCCTCGGTAAGGACGCGGGTAAGTTCGGGGTCGGAGTCGAAGTGGTCTTCGATGGAGGTTTTGCTGCGCCCGGTAATGAAGCAGATGTTCTCGATTCCATTGGCGACCAGCTCTTCGGCAACGTATTGCACGATGGGCTTGCGCGCAACGGGGAGCATCTCTTTGGGCTGCGACTTGGTCGCGGGAAGGAGTCTGGTGCCGTGGCCGGCTACGGGAACTATCGCACTGCGGATCACCTACACAGGATACTGGACAGGTGGAGTTTCATGTCGATGACACGGAGAAGGGCCAGCGGCTCGATCATTACTTGCAGGAGAAGCTGCCGGAGGTCAGCCGGTCGCGAGTGCAGGAGTGGATCAAAGCGGGACGGGTGCTCGTCGCGGGAGCGGTGCCGAAGGCGTCGCTGTCGCTGAAGGGCGGCGAGACTATTTTGGTGGAGCCGATGCACAGGCCTCCGCTGCGGGCCGAGGCGGAGGATCTGCCTCTTGAAGTGCTGTATCAGGACGACGATGTGGTGGTGGTGAACAAGGCGGCCGGGGTGATCGTGCACGCGGGCGCGGGGCAGCATTCCGGGACGCTCGTGAACGCGCTGCTCCACCACTTCGGGACGCTATCGACCGAGGGCGGCGATGAGCGGCCGGGGATTGTGCATCGGCTGGATAAGGAAACGAGCGGCGTGTTGGTGGTGGCCCGGACGGACGCGGCGCACCGCTCGTTGAGCGAACAGTTCGCCAGCCGCGAGGTGGACAAGATCTATCTGGCGATGGTGCAAGGGTTGCCGAAGGGCGACAGCGGCCGGGTGGAGAAGCCGATCACGCGGGATCCGATGCACCGGACGAAGATGACCTGTCGCCTGGAGACGGGGCGGCACGCGTTGACCGATTGGAAGGTGCTGCGCCGGTTCACAGAGCACAGCTTGCTGGAGGTGAAGATCGGCACCGGACGGACGCATCAGATTCGGGTGCATCTGTCTTCATTGGGGCATCCGATTTTGGGGGATCGAGTTTATGGGGCGCGCGGGACGGAGCTACTGACTGACCGATTCTTTTTGCACGCGGCCCGTTTGGCGTTTCGGAGCCCGGGGACGGGGGAACGGATTACGGTAGAAGCCCCGATGCCGGCGGAGTTGACGGCTATAATCGAGTCAGGCAGTTTATGAATCGACGTACTTTCCTTACATCGTTGGCGGCAGTGCCGGCGGCGGCGCAACAGGCGTCTGACGCGCAGGCGCGCATCGTGCTGGACGTGGCACGCGTGAACATGTTGTTCGCGGTGACGGACAAGAAGGGCCGGTTCGTGACGAACCTGACGAAGGACGACTTCGAGATCAAGGAAGAGAAAAAAGAGCAGCAGATTCTCGAGTTCGTAGCCGAGTCGGATCTACCCTTGCGATTGGGGATTCTGGTGGACTCGTCGAACAGCGTGCGGGACCGGTTCAAGTTCCAGCAGGAAGC
>JBKJLJ010000134.1:0-5941 GCA_046597015.1 Bryobacteraceae bacterium | reverse complement strand
GCATCGGCTGATGATGCGTTCGGAGGCCTACCAGCGGGCGAGCGGCCGAGCGGAGGGGGACGCTGAAAACGCCCTGCTGAGCCATTTTTCGCCTCGCCGGGTGGAGGCGGAAGTGCTGCGCGACAGCCTGCTGGCGGTGAGCGGCGAGTTGAGCCTGGAAGCGGGCGGGCCGGGGGTGTTCCCGCAAATCAATGACGACGTGGCCCGGCAGCCGCAGCATCGGATGGGTTCTCTGGCCCCGGCTTACCGTCCTTCGCCGTTGCGGCGGCAGCGCAACCGGCGGACGATCTACACCTTTCAGCAACGCAGCTTGGTGGACCCACTCATCGAGGTGTTCAACGGGCCGAGCTTGGACCTGTCCTGTGAGCGGAGGGAGGCTTCGACGGTGCCGACGCAGGCCTTCGGATTGTTTAACAGTCAACTGACCAACGATTTGGCATTGGCCATGGCGGTTCGTTTGGAGCGGGAAGCGACGACGGTGGAGGGCCGGATTCGACTCGGGTTCGAGTTGGCTTTTGGGCGGCCGGCCGTGGCCGCGGAGATGGAGGCGGCCCGGCGCCACTACGACCGTATGCTGGCGTTCCACAAGTCGAACCCCGCCCCCCCAAAGGTGGCGGCGAAGCCACTGGTGCACAAGATTACCAGTGAGCTGACGGGGCAGACTTCGGAGTTTGTGCAGCCGGAGGATACGGCGCCGTTTGAGGCGAATCTGCATCCTTCGGAGGTGGCGCCGGAGACGCGGGCGCTATCCGACGTGGCGCTCATGCTGATGAACGCGAATGAGTTTGTCTATGTGTACTGAGGAGATTCGATGACGCGGCGGGAGATGCTCTACGGCTCGGGAATGGGCCTAGGCGCGGTGGCGCTCAGCGCGCTGCTGGCCGACGAGGCGCGGGCCGCCGACGGGGTTCTGCATCCGAAGGCGCCGCACCATCCGGCGAAGGCGAAACGCTGCATCTTCCTGCTCATGGAGGGCGGGCCGAGTCATATTGACACCTTCGACCCAAAGCCGAGGCTTGAGCAGCTTCATATGACGCGCTTTCAGAAAGAGCGCAGCAAGTTTGAAGCCAATATGAATACGGGCGAGCGTTTTTACGTCAAGAGCCCGTTCGAGTTTCGGCGCGCGGGGAAGATGGGAATCGAGATTAACTCGCTGCTTGAGAGCTTCAGCGAGGTGGTGGACGATGTCTGCTTTTACCGGGGGTTGAAGGGGGACAGCGTGAACCATCCCACGGCGCTGTATCACTTGAATACGGGCAATCAGTTCGGCGGAGATCCGTCGCTGGGCGCTTGGACTTCGTACGGGCTGGGGACGGTGAACCAGAACCTGCCTTCGTTCCTGGTGCTGCCGGATGTGGCGTATCCGCAGGGCGGCGCGGCGAACTGGTCGAACGGGTTTTTACCGGCATACTACCAAGGCACGCCGTTGCGGCCGGGGGGAGCGCCGGTGTTGGATATGGCTCCGCCGCCGGGGGTGACGAAGCCGAGGCAGGAGGCGAACTTGGGGTTCTGGAAGGAGCTCAACGAGTTGCACCGGGGGCGGCATCCGGAGCATGTGGAATTGGTGGCCCGGATGGAGAGCTATGAGTTGGCTTTTCGGATGCAGGCGGAGATGCCGCGCGTGGTGGACTTGTCGAAGGAGTCGGCGGCGACATTGGGGATGTACGGCATTGGGGGGGCCAACAAGGATGCCGATTCGTTGGGGCGGCGGTGTTTGTTAGCGCGGCGTTTAGTGGAGAGCGGCGTCCGTTTTGTGCAGGTGATTGCGATGGGTTGGGATTCGCACGACTACATTGAGAAGGCGCATGGGTCCCGTCTGCGGGCGATTGACAAGCCGGTGAGCGGGTTGCTGAAGGATTTGAAGCAGCGGGGGATGCTTGAGGATACGTTGGTGGTTTGGGCGGGAGAGTTTGGGCGGAGCCCGGACAATGGGATTCGACGGGGGAGCCCCGCGTGGGGTCGGGATCACAATGCGAACGCGATGTCGATGTGGATGGCGGGAGGTGGGGTGAAGGCGGGAGCGATTGTCGGGGCGACGGACGAGGTGGGGGGGCTGGCCGTGGAGGTGGTGCATCCGATACGGGATCTGCATGTGACGATGCTGCATTTGTTGGGGTTGGATGACTCGAAGTTGCGGTTTCTGCATGCGGGGCGGGAGAAGCAGTTGAGCCAGGTGGGAGGGCAGGTGATCCGGGAGTTGCTGGCTTGAACGGGCTGGAGTGCAATCGATAACTGCTCGTCTTGCGTTTCCCGCCGCGCGGGTTGTTGGGGATACGGGGACGGCATGGGTCGACTTCGTTCCTGGCGGCTCCGAGGGGCTCGATGCCCCGAGGGGCCGCAGGCCGGGTGAACGGGTTTTGCGGTTCGAAGCCAAGCGCTCGCTGAGCGTGGTTTGATTTTTCGATTCGAAGCCAAACTGGGGTTATGCTTTCTCGGGGGAGGGGCGCTCCGGGTGAACGGGTTTTACGGTTCGAAGGCAAGCGCCCGTTGAGCGCGGTTTGATTTTTCGGTTCGAAGCCAATTTGGGCGTTCTGACGTCCTGTCGAATGGAGGCTCCGGGTGAACTGGTTTTACGGTTCGAAGCCAAGGCGGGTGTTCCGGGGCGACCGACTCGTTTTGCTGCGCGGGGGCCATTTTTCGATTCGAAGCCAAACCCGGCATTCCGCTTTCTCGGGAGAGGGACGCGCCGGGTGAACTGGTCTTACGGTTCGAAGCCAGGGCGGGTGTTCCGGGGCGACCGACTCGTTTTGCTGCGCGGGAACCATTTTTCGATTCGACGGCAAGCTGGGCGTTCGGCATTCTCGGGGGAGGGGCGCTCCGGGTGAACTGGTTTTACGGTTCTAAGCCAGGGCGGGTGTTCCGGGCGACCTACTCGTTTTGCTGGGTGGGGGCCATTTTTCGATTCGAAGCCACATCCGGCGTTCCGCTTTCTCGGGAGAGGGACGCTCCGGGTGAACTGGTTTTACGGTTCGAAGCCAAATTCGACGGGCTGATCGAGCGGATGCTGAAACGGAGAGGTCGCCGCCGCCGCTTTTTCCGGTGGGGCTGTTTCAGCGACGGGCACGATTTCGGCAAGCTTCGGCTAGTTGCGGTGTTTTTCCTGGGAGTCATGCAGTGATTTGAGCGCCCGTCGATAGCTCCGCCCCATGGCGGTGATGTTCCGGGTGATCCGTTTCATTTGCTTGTAGTCGAAATCCGAGTAGAAGGCGCGCGCGAGCAGGTGGCGAGTTTCTGAGCCGCTTATCCGGCGATCTATTCACCCGTCTCGGCGTCGGGGTAAGGTCGCAAGCGTTCGAATTCTTGCGTTGCGATCATGGGCGAATCTTCAGATCGTAAATTCGGGTGGGAGGGGTACCTCCGCGTTCTAGTTTTGGGGAGAGAGGGGGTATAATTTGTGGCGCGATTTTTCTAAGCAATAGAAGAAGAACGAAATATAAATTTTGACACTCGGTAATCCTTGAGTTCGGGGAGAGAGGAAATTGCAACGCTCAAGTCCCCCACGTTGTTCCATGAAGGGTTCCTTTTGACCCGTGCAGTTTGAACAAAATTCCGGGTTGTGTTCAAGACTGGCCGTCAGTCCCGGTTCCGCGATTAAGCCGACTATTGGGCGGCTTCAATCGATTTCAGCGATATCCCCTTCATACCGCCTTTTTCCATTAAAGTGCCCGTAACCTTAACCTTCTTCTCGATGAAAGGCATGAGCCGCTCATTCTGATTCTTGTGGTTGACCGCGACGGGCAAATAAATCGTTCCACTAGCCTCGTCGACGATCGCCAACGGAACTCCAGCCTTGGCACAAGTGGTGGCGCAGGCAATATGCTTCTCGCCTTTCGAGTTGTGAGACATGTGGCAGCCGGTATCGATCACCGTGCCGGTGAAAGAAAGGTCCTTTCCAGCGGCGTCTTTGTGGTCATGCTGCGCCAGCGCCAAGGTGGCGATCGCGAAGAGAGAGATGATTGTGCTTTTCATTATGGTTTTCCTTATGCTTCCTGTTCGCCGGTTAACGTGCCGCCTGGAATCTACTAGCGACATCCGGAGCGCGTCCGCCAGACCTCGGGGAGCTATCCGTTTCCTCCATAATGCCGCAAAGTGTCGCAGCTAATTCCGGCCAAGCTGCATGTGGTCAGCGCCGGGAACTGCCATGATGCAGGTATACACCCTGGAATCGATTCCAGAGTCGATAGCCAATCTCGAAAAAAGAGGCACAAGATGGCTCGATCTATGGCGGTTGATCAGCCACCGGCCGCTCCCAAATACGCGCTCCAAGTAAACTCCCGCTAGCTTACGTTTGTCTCGGTTGAAACTGTTGTTGCTATGGGTGGCATTCCGACCCCGTTTCGTCTGATCTACTAATCTGGGTTCGGCGCGACTTAGGAATCGCGCACAACGGACTTGCCAGACGCCGGGGAGTTTGCGGTTTCTGAGTTGATTGGCGTAGCGTCCGGCGACCGGTGCGCTTTTGAGTCCGCGTTCTAGGCTTTCGACTGGCTCTCATCGCTGACCACGCTGCCGTCTACAAGCTGAAGAACCCGGTCGACCTCACCGATCATGCGTTCGTCGTGCGTCACAACTAGGATCGCGGTGCCTTGATCCGTGCTCACCTTGCGCAACATTCGCATCACACTGAGACCCCGGTCCGTATCCAGAGAGGCCGTAGGTTCGTCAGCGAGAATCATCGCCGGACTGTTTGCCAGCGCGCGTGCGATGGCTACGCGCTGTTTCTCGCCCCCAGACAGCTTTTCGGGAAGTTGATTCGCCCGGTCTCTCACTTCCAAGTAATCCAGCAACTCGGCGGCACGTTTATGAGCCTTTCCACTTGGCGTGCCGATCAGATCCATCGGAAGGGTGATGTTCTCGTCGGCCGTAAGAAACGGAATCAGGTTGGAAAACTGAAAGATGAATCCGATCTTCTCGCGCCGTAGCCGCTGGAAATCTCTCTTCCCCCCTTTGTAGATGTTGTCGCCATCCAGGATCAGTTCTCCCTGTGTCGGGATCGTGACCAGTCCCAGGATCATTAACAACGTGGTTTTTCCGGATCCGCTCGGCCCCATAATGGCCAGCAACTCTCCCTTGTTTACAGCCAGATCGATCCCCTTGAGCGCCTCGACTTTCGTCCGCCCCTGCCCATAAGTCATTACCAGCTTCTTGGTTTCGATCGCTTGTTCCGTAGTCAGCCCTTCAGGTACCCAGAACCAGCCGCGCGTCTACCTGCATCGCGCGCCGGACGGCGACGAGGCTCGCGAGGATCGAGATTATGGTGATGAGGACGAGCATCTGCCCCATATCGCCGAGGGTCGCCGAAACCCGTCTAGGGAAATATGGTTCGGCAGCAAACTCCATCATGGCCCCCATAATCGTTCCCAAAAGACCCATCAGCACGGCCTGCTGAATGATCATGCTGTAAATGCGCGACGTCTGCGTGCCGAGTAGCTTCAGCACGGCGATGTCTTTGATTTTGTCAAGAGTGAACGTGTAAGTAATGAGGCCGATGATGACCCCGGCGATGATGAGCAGCAGAAGGCGAAACAGTGACAATGGCATGAGGATGAGCCGGTTGGCCCCCATCAGTTGGATGTTGACTTGCCGCGCCGAAGTGTACACTTCCAAGTGTTTCCAGTGTCTGATTTCAGCCGCCACCTCCTCCATGGAAACTCCGGGCTCAACCTTCACCGCGATGGCGTTGATCATGTGAAGATTCTCCGATAGCGCAGAAGCTTTCGGCATGGCCGGTTCCTTTACCCGCGGAGCTACGGCCCGCGCTCCCCCCAATTGACCTCCGGTGCGCCTCCGGATGTTCCGCAATAGATCCGGGTCCGGCTGGAAGAGGATATTTTGTGCGTCCACGAGCCTCGCGTAAATTACCGGGTCGGCATTGAAGCCGACAATGTTCTTCGTTAGCCCCACCACCGTGTAGTCGAACCCGCGCATCCGGATGATCTCG
>JBKJLJ010000897.1:0-8858 GCA_046597015.1 Bryobacteraceae bacterium | reverse complement strand
ACCAACACCGAAGAGATTCAGAATCGGCTGACCTTCACCCAAGCCAAGGGCCGTACGGCGCTGCTCGATGGCGTCTATATGGCGCTGAATCAGATGAAGAAGGCGAAGAATACGCGCAAGGCGATTCTGATCCTTTCAGACGGCGGAGATAATTCCAGCCGCTACACCGAGAGTGAAATCAAGAATCTGGTGCGCGAAGCGGATGTGCAAATATATGCCATCGGAATTTTCGAGCCGGTGTCGGCCCGGAGTCGCAGCGCCGAAGAATTGTCCGGTCCCGGATTGCTGAACGAAATGGCCGAACAGACCGGCGGACGGCACTTTCCAGTTGAAAACTTGAACGATTTACCGGACGTGGCGGGCAAGATCGGCATGGAGTTGCGGAACCAGTATGTGATCGGTTACGTCCCCACCAATGGGAACCGCGATGGAAAGTACCGCCGGGTTCAAGTAAAGCTCGTGCAACCGCGAGGACTGCCGCCTCTGCGGCCGTTCTGGCGCCAAGGATATTATGCTCCCGCTCAATAGACGAGCCTTCGCTGTTCACTTGGCGAAGGCGATCACCGCCGCCACGGCAACCGGCCTTTACGGTCAGGATACCGGAGGGTTAACCTTCCGTTCGGACACCCGTGAGGTGCTGCTGCACGCCACCGTCGTCGACAAAAAGGGCACGTTCATTACGGACCTGAAGCGCGATGCATTTAAGGTTTACGAAGACGGTGTGGAACAGGCGATCAAGATTTTCAAGCGCGAAGATGTTCCGGTATCGCTCGGTTTGGTGATCGACAACTCCGGCAGCATGCGGCCGAAACGCAAGCGGGTGGAGAGTGCGGCCGTACAGCTCGTGAAGGCGTCGAATCCGTTCGACGAAGTCTTCATCGTCAACTTCAACGAGGACGCCTACCTCGACGTTCCCTTGACGAGCGATGTCAAGAAAATGGAATCCGGCTTGACCCGCATCGATTCGCGGGGAGGGACGGCTATGCGGGACGCCCTAACCATGTCTCTCGACCATATCAAAGACAAAGGCAAGAAGGACAAGAAGGTTATCTTGATTGTCACCGACGGTGACGATACGGCATCGAGCGACGTCAACACGCTCGAGAAGCTGCTGAGCAAGGCGCAGCGGACCGAGGTCCTTATTTTTGCAATCGGCATCTTGAACGAAGAGCGACCCCGCGAGGCCAAACGCGCCAAGCGGGCCCTCGAAATGCTCGCTAAACAGAGCGGCGGGGTCGCCCATTTCCCCGAAACGCTCGAAGCCGTCGAGGCAATGGCCATCGCGATCGCGAAGGAAATCCGCAGCCAGTACATCATCGCCTACAACCCGACCAAGCCTGACGACGGTGCCTTCCGCCAAATCAAAATCGCGGTGAAGGCTCCGGGAGGTCCGGCCGTCCGCACGCGCAGCGGCTACTACGCCACCGCCGCCGGGCCGAAGATTTCGGCGGCGCTCTAGCGGTGCTGACGTACTTGTGGCGCACGTCGAAGGGATATCGCCTGCGGCCCTGGGCCAGCCCTTACATCCTTTGGCGCATCGAAACCTACTGGGGCATTCACGCGGAGTCGATCGGCTTCCGCGACTTCTTTGCCTTCGCCTGGACCCACCGCAAGGAGCTCTGGCGCTTCTTGCGATGGGCTGACCGCATGGCGCAGGGCTAAAGAGTCCGCGTCACTTTTGATAGCGTCCGTGGTTGATCGGGATTCAGTCCCTTTTCCGACGCCAAACACGCCGCGAACAACTGCGCGGGAATGATATACGGAATCGGAGTAAACAACTCCTCGGGCAAAGCCTTCTTGCGACCCAGTTTGGCGGGGATGACGATTGGACGGCTCGCCTTCAGATTCGCCGCGGCAGTATTGCTCTGGTCGGTGATCAGCATCGTCTCGGCGTGCAGACCGGTTAGCTTTTCCAGCATCTCGTGCATCGACGGCCAAGTTACCCCGCCGGGTGTAAACAGAAACACGGGGAACGCGGCTTCGACCATCGCGATCGGGCCATGCAGGAAGTCGGCCGACGAAAAGCGCTCAGCGACGACGTAGCAAGTTTCCATCATCTTTAGGGCAAATTCAAAGGCGTTTGAATAATTCAAGCCCCGGCCGACGACGACGACGTGCTCCATGAACCGATAACGAATCGCGCGTTCCGCGATCTGCGGATACAGGCTCAGTGCTGCGTTGGCATGCTCCGGCAGTTGCCGAATCTCGTCGAGATCCACCGGCGCACCGAGGGCATAGGCGATCAGGTACATCGCCAACACCTGGCCGGTATAGGTCTTCGTCGCCGCCACGCTCTTCTCGCGCCCGGCGCGAACCAGGAACGTGTGTTCTGCCATCTTGGCCAGCGAGCTGTCGGGCTCGTTCGTCACGCCGATCGTGAACGCTCCCGCCGCCTTCGCTCGTTCGAGCACGAGGTTCGTATCGGTCGATTCGCCGGACTGCGAAATGGCGATCACGAGCGTGTCTTCGTTGTACGCCATCGGCGCACCGTACAGCGTGACAATCGAAGGGGCCGCCAGCGAAACGGGGATTCCTGTCGCGATTTCCAGCAAATATCGCCCGAATTGGGCCGCGTTGTCTGACGTCCCCCGGGCTGACAACACGATGAACTTGGGGCGCCGCGTGGCGAAGTACTTCTTTAACTTTTCTATCGAGCGCAGTTCGGCACGAAACGTGCGTTCAAGAGCCGCCGGTTGCTGGCGGATCTCGTCGAGCATTTTGGACATAGAACCATTCTGCACCGGACCTGTAACGATTGGCGAATTCCTGCGTAGGATAGGCAGAGACTGAAATTGGGGCCGCCACACACAGACGAAGAGTTGATGACCGCGGTACAGCGGGGTGATACCCAGAAGCTCGGGGTGCTGTTCGACCGTCACCACGCGGCTTTGTTCCGTTATTTTCTTCGACTCGGTGGCAGTCGAAGCCTCAGTGAAGACCTGACGCAAGAGGTGTTCTTTCGCATGCTGCGAGCCGGAGACACCTGGCGAGCGGACGCCCGATTTGCCAATTGGATGTACCGGATAGCCCGGAACTCCTTCATTGATCAACGTAGAAAACAGAAATGGGAGACCGAGATGGCCCCGGATTACGATGTGCCGGCCCCGAAGTCGGCCGGCTATGAAGAGGAACAGGAACGAGACCTGGTGCGTCGCGCGCTCGAAGAACTGCCGCCGGACAAACGGGAACTGCTCGTGCTGAGCCGATATCAAGGCATGAAGTACGAAGCGATTGGCGAGTTATTGGGCGTCGAGGCCGGGACGATCAAGGTCCGGGTATTTCGGGCGCTGCAGCAGTTACGAGGGATTTATGAGCGGTTATCAGGAGGGCAACATGTCTTGTCGGGAACGCGAGGTTGAACTGGCCGAATATCTCGAAGGCGCGTCGAATCCGGAGTTGGAGGCACACTTGGCCGTTTGCGGCGAGTGTCAAGCGACCGTGGCCATGTGGAAGCGGATGGGGGCGTGGCGAGACGAAACTCCCGACGCCGGAATGCCGATGCGGTTCCGCCAACGGCTGCGGGACGCGACCAAACCCAAGCGGCAGGAGTGGCCGAAATGGGCCGCAGTTGCCGCCGCGGTGGTCGTCAGCTTTTTCGCCGGACGGACGACCAGCGGAGACGTCAGCGGTTTACGCCAGGAGGTCCGCGGACTTCGCGAGGTGGTGGCGTTGTCGCTGCTCGAACAGCAATCGGCGAGCGAACGGCTCCGCGGCATCCGCTACTCGGCAGCGCTCGACAAGCCCGATGACGAAGTGATTGGCGCTTTAACCCGAACCCTGCGGACGGATTCCAGCGTCGATGTCCGCCTCGCCGCCGCCGATGCGCTCCGGCGCTACGCTCGCACGGAAGTGGTGAAACAGGCTGCTCGGGAACTGCTCGTTAACGACAGTTCTCCTATGGTTCAGGTGGCCAGTATCGACCTGCTACTGGCGGCGCGCGAGCGAAAGGGCGTTGAGGCCTTGCAGACCGATCCGAAGCTGGATCCCACCGTGAAGCAATACATTGAACGGGCTTTGAAACAGGAGAATTGGCAATGAAAATCGCCATTTGGATGTTGGGATTGGCCTGCGGCATGGCCGCTTGGGCGGAGAAGATCACGGTGCCGCTCAGCGACCCGTCTCGTCCGGCCCTCGTAAAAGCCGGTACAGTCAATGGTTCCATCACGGTGCATACGCATCCCGGCAAAGACGTGATCGTCGAAGTCGGTGGCGGATCCAAGCCGAAGGCGGAGGCCGCTCCGAATGGCATGCGCCAGATTATGGGCGGAAGCAGCGGGATGAACGTGGAAGAAGAAGGCAACGTCGTCCGCGTCACCACCTCCGCGATGAGTCGCAATAGCGACCTCGAGATTTGGGTGCCAGGCCGGGCGTCGCTCAATCTGCGGAGCGTCAACGGGAAAGGCATCAACGTCGAAAGCGTCGAAGGCGACATCGACGTCGATAGCGTGAACGGCGCGGTAAACCTGAAAGACGTCAGCGGCACGGTGGTCGCGCACGTTTTAAACGGGCGGCTCGTGGTCTCGTTGAAAAAGGTCACGCCGGATAAGCCGATGTCGTTCTCAACCCTCAACGGCACCGTCGACGTCACCCTGCCGGCCGCCATCGCGGCGAACCTGAAGATCAGCAACCACTGGGGCAAGGTCTACACCGATTTCGATATGGCGCTGACGTCCGAGACCGACGTCAAGAAAGAGAATGGTGCAGAAGGGCGGCCGCGATTCCGCGTGCAGGTCGACAAGACGATGACCGGTAAAGTGAACGGTGGAGGACCAGAGATTACGTTCCGGTCGATGAACGGCACGATCTACATCCGCAAGGAAGGTGCGCGGTAGCGGGACGGCGGCGTCCCAGAATCGGACATGATCTCGCGCCGGCCGAATGTGTTTTGTTCGCTTTGCGTCAGTTGCATCGTGGCCCCCGAATTGCAGATTCTGAGAGCTAGTGAATAAGTCTCACGCTCCTCGAATTCTCATCGCTGACGATCAGCCCGATGTCCTGGCCGCGCTCCGGTTGCTGTTGAAGGCCGAAGGGTACCTGATCGAGACGGCCGCCTCGCCCGCGGCCATTCTGGCGGCGCTCGAAATTCGCGAGTACGACATCCTTCTGATGGACTTGAACTACGCGCGAGATACGACATCGGGGCAGGAAGGGCTGGACGTGCTCCGGCAGTTGGCGGCGAAGGATCCCGCCCTGCCGGTGGTGGTGATGACGGCGTGGGGCAGCGTGGAGCTGGCCGTCGAAGCGATGCGGCATGGCGCCCGCGATTTCGTCCAAAAGCCTTGGGATAACGCCCGGCTACTCGCCATCGTGCGAACCCAAATCGAGCTCAGCGAAGCGCTGCGGAAGAGCCAGCGGCTGGAAGCGGAAAACCGGCTTTTGCAAAGTGAAGGGCGGCCCACTATGATCGCCGAAAGCGCCGCGATGCAGTCGGTGTTGCAGCTCATCGCTCGCGTCGGGCCGTCCGATGCGAACGTGCTGATCACGGGCGAACCGGGTACCGGCAAGGAAGTGGTCGCCCGGACGCTCCATGCCGTATCGCTGCGACGCGATCGGCCGATGATTACCGTCAACGCCGGGGGACTCGCCGAAGGGATATTTGAAAGCGAACTGTTCGGGCACGTGAAAGGCGCCTTCACCGACGCCAAGGTCGAACGAGTCGGGCGCTTCGAGTTGGCCGATACCGGGACGCTGTTCCTCGATGAAATCGCCAATGTCCCCTACAATCTACAAGCCAAGCTGCTCCGGGTGCTCGAAATCGGCGAGATGGAGCGCGTCGGTTCGTCGAAGACCAAGCGGGTCGATGCGCGCGTGATCTCGGCCACCAACGCGCACCTGGAAGAGGAAGTGGCCCAGAATCGATTTCGGCAGGATCTGCTGTTTCGCTTGAACACGATTGAGATTCATTTGCCCCCCCTGCGCGAGCGGAAAGAGGACATTCCCCATCTGGCCGCTTACTTCCTGGCGACGCATTCACGGCGCTATCGGAAGCACCTGGCGGGCTTTGAGCCGGCGGCTACGAAACTCATGCTGGAGAACGCTTGGCAGGGCAACGTCCGCGAGCTGAATCACGTCATCGAACGCGCCGTGCTGATGGCGCAGGACCATCTCATTCGGGTCGGCGATCTGGCCGTGCGAGCCGCTCGCGAAGGCACGGGAAGGTTGGAGGAGATGAGCCTCGAAGACGTCGAAGGGTTCCTGATCAAGAAGGCGCTGGCCCGCCACGATGGCAACGTCAGCCACGCGGCGCGGGCCCTCGGCCTGAGTCGAAGCGCCCTTTACCGGCGCTTGGAACGCTATGGCCTTTAAGCTTTCGCACGAAGGCTCGGTGCAGGCTTTGGCGATGGCGGCGGGGGTCCCGGCGGTACTCTTCGCGGGTTGGGTGATCGGGACCAGTGACTACTCCTCGAAGGTCATGTGGACGTTAGGACTCCTGATTGGCGGGGCATGGCTGGGGTTTGGTCTTGCCGTGCGCGAAAGGATCGCCTCTCCGTTGCGGACCGTTTCGAATCTCCTCGAAGCCATCCGGGAAGGGGACTACTCCATCCGGGCCACCGGTGCCGCCGGTACGGACGCACTCGCCGAAGTCATGCAACAGGTCAACGCCATGGGCGCGACGATGCGGTCGCAACGTCTTGGTGCACTGGAAGCGACGACGCTCTTGCGCAAGGTGATGGAAGAGATTGACGTCTCGATTTTTGCTTTCGATGAAAAGCAGAAACTGCGCCTCGTCAACCGCGCCGGCGAACGCCTGCTCGGCAAGACGTCCGAGCGGATGCTGGAACTGGAAGCCAGCGAGTTAGGCCTTGCGGAATACCTCGAAGACGAGACCGTCAAGACCGTGCAACGCGTGTTCCCAGGCGGTTCCGGACGGTGGGGAATTAGCCGCAGTTCGTTTCGCGAAGGCGGCCTGCCGCATCGCTTGCTCGTGCTGACGGACCTGACGAGGCCGTTGCGGGAAGAAGAGTTGCAGGCTTGGCAGCGACTGGTCCGGGTGTTGGGGCACGAACTCAACAACTCCCTCGCACCCATCAAATCCATCGCCGGTTCGCTTGAAACGATCGCCAAACGAGATCCGCTTCCCGAAGACTGGCGGGAGGACATGCAGAGCGGCCTGAGCGTCATCGCGGCACGGAGCGAATCGCTCGCCCGCTTCATGGGCGCTTACGCCAAATTCGCCCGGCTCCCGCGTCCGGCCTTGGCGCCCGTCCGGCTATCGGAACTCGTGCAGCGCATCGTGCGGATGGAAGTCCGCATGCCTGTCGAGATTGTGGGCGGACCTGATATCACGGTACAGGCAGACGCCGACCAGTTGGAGCAGTTGTTGATTAACCTCGTGAAGAACGGGGTCGAAGCGGCACGCGAGACCGGCGGCGGAGTGCGGATCCGCTGGGAACTGGCACCGTGGCAGGTGGAATTGCGCGTCGAAGACGAAGGCCCGGGCCTCGCGGCCACCACCAACCTCTTCGTACCGTTCTTCACGACCAAGCCATCCGGAAGCGGCATCGGCCTCGTCCTCTGCCGTCAGATTGCGGAAGGACACGGCGGATCGCTGACGCTCGAGAATCGGGACGTGCCCGGATGTGTCGCTTTGCTGCGGTTGCCAGTACAATAAGGAAATATGTCGATTGTCGTGGTTGGTTCCGTCGCCTATGACGGAGTAGAAACGCCGCATGGAACGGTTGAGCGGATGCTCGGCGGTTCCTGCACTTACATCTCGTTAGCGGCGAGTTACTTTTCCAAAGCAAAGATTGTCGGAGTGGTGGGCGAAGACTTCGCCGAGGAAGATGTCACCCTGTTGAAGAACCACGGCGTGGACGTGGAGGGCCTCGAGCGCGTGGCCGGTAAGACGTTCTTCTGGAAGGGCGTTTACACCCCGGACATGAACGACCGGACCACCCTAGTGACCGATCTGAACGTGTTCGCTGACTTCGATCCGAAGTTGCCCGAAAGCTACAAGGACGCTTCCTACCTCTTTCTCGGCAACATTCAGCCGACTCTGCAGCGCAACGTCCGAGCCCAGATGAAGGCGCCCTGGGTCACCGGCGGCGACACGATGAACTACTGGATTTCGGACTTCCGCGATGAGTTACTGGAAACGCTGAAGGGCTGGAACTTCGTTCTGCTGAACGATCATGAAGCGCGTCAGCTTTCGGGCGAAACCAACCTGCGCAAGGCCGCCAAAGTGATTCAAGCGATGGGTCCGAACACCGTCGTCATCAAGCGCGGGGAGTACGGAGCCATGGCCTTCCGGGGCGATGACTACTTCATCATGCCCGGCTATTTGCTCGAAAACGTGTTTGACCCCACCGGGGCCGGCGACTGCTTCGCGGGTGGCTTCATGGGTTATCTGGCCCAGGAAGGCATCGACCTGGGCAAAGGTCACATCGACCGCCGGGAACTGAGCCGGGCCGTGATCTATGGTTCGGTCATGGGAAGCTATTGCTGCGAGAAATTCGGCGTCGACCGGTTCCGGACGTTGCAGCGCGCGGAGATTGATGCCAGGTTCCAAGAGTTCCGGAAGTTCACGGACTTCTAAACGGAAAAAGAGCAAGAAGCGGAGTTGGACGCTGCCTCCTGTGCTGGCGGTCTTGCCGGTGTTGCTAGGACTAAGCGTGGCCGCTATCGCTTGGTTCTGGCAACACGGCTACCTGCTGTATTGGGGCGATGCCACGGCCCATCTGAACATCGCCCGCAGAATCATTGACTCGCGCACTCCGGGCTATGAGCAGATCGGGACCGTGTGGCTGCCCTTGCCGCACGTCCTGATGTTGCCCTTCGTCCGCGTGGACGCCTGGTGGCGCAGCGGGATAGCGGCGTCGGTTGTCTCTGGCTTCTGCTTCGTGTGGGCTGGCGGAATG
>JBKJLJ010000926.1:0-2963 GCA_046597015.1 Bryobacteraceae bacterium | reverse complement strand
CCGCGGGCAATCGACTGAATCTGGGCCTCACTGCCTAAGGGCAGATCGGGGTCAGTGAAGAGCGTCTTTCGCAAAGTGCTGGCAAATGCGGTCTCCTCGGCTCCGTATTGAATCCCTCCGAGCACCCGTAGGTGGCGATCGTAGATTGCGGCCAGCGCATCATTCGGCAGCATGTTGTAGACGGCGGAAAGAATTTCCACCTCGCTTGTGGTCTCGGTTCCCAGGGCCGCTCCGGCCGCCGCTTTCTCGATGCGCTGCCAGACGTTGTCGAGCACCTTCATTGAGGAGTGGCGGGCGTAGATATAGACCTCCGCGAAGTCAGGCACGATGTTCGGAGCGACCCCTCCGGCGGTGATGATGTAGTGGACCCGCGTATCCTGCGGAATATGCTCGCGCATTAGGTCGACCGCGTGATTGAACAGCATCACGGCGTCGAGCGCGGAGCGCCCCTGCTCCGGGCTGGCAGCCGCGTGGGCCGCCACGCCCCGGAAGCGAACCTTCGCCGTTATGTTCGCAAGTGTGGTGCTTAAGTTCCCCTGGTTGCGATCGCTGGGGTGCCACGCCAGGACGGCGTCGACGTCTCTAAACGCCCCTGCCCGAATCATGTAGACCTTGCCGCCGCCGCCTTCTTCGGCTGGGGTGCCGAACACCTTTAGCGTTCCTTTGAAGCCCTGCTCCTTCAGCGCAATGGCCGCCAGCACAGCACCGGCGCCGAGCAGGTTGTGGCCGCAACCGTGGCCCGGGGCGTTGGCAACGCGGGGATCGCGCTTGGGGACATCGTTCTGGGAAAGGCCGGGCAGGGCGTCGTATTCGGCCATTAACCCAATCACCGGTTTCCCGGAGCCATACGTCGCCACGAAGGCCGTGGGGATATTCGCCACGCCGGCCTCGACCGCGAAGCCAGCGGCTTTCAACTCCGCCTGGAGTAGCGCGGAGCTTTTGTGCTCTTTATAGCCGACCTCGGCGAACTCCCAGATCTGACGGGAGAGCTGACCGAAGTGTTCGGCGTGGGCGTCGACTTTCGAAGTGACTTGGCCATGCAGAACAGGAAGCAACAAGCAAAGAAGTAGGCGCATTGTGATAGAACAGCACACATGGTGACTCGGCGTACAGTTCTGCAAGCTTCCGGCCTCGCGGCCGCCCCCAGGTTATGGTGGCTCAGACCGGCAGCGGCGGCTCGTCGTGAACTCTTCGCCGAGAACGTTCGTCGCCACGCGCCGGGGGTGGAATTGATGAATGTGGTGGAGAAGCCGATAGGCTGCCAACCCGTCGGCTAACGAAGCCGATCGCGCACGTCCCGCATCGCCTGCGCCAACAAATAGGCGTCGGCCGAGTAGTACAGCCGGTCGATCCCCATCTCCCGCCACCGGTCGGCCGCCTCGCCGCTATTAGCAAACGCGCTCACCGCAATCCCCGCCGCATGCGCCGCATGGATCACTCGCTGCCCTGCTGCCAAAACCTCGGCATGCATCACGTCTCCCGGCCTCCCCAACGCCTGCGATAAGTCATACGGCCCGATGAACAACTCGTCCACCCCCGGCATCGCCGCAATCGCGTCCACTTCCCCTAGCGCCCCTGCTGTCTCAATCTGAATCACCACCCGCACCGGCCGCTGCAAGTACTCCTTCAACGGCTGCAGCGAATACTTTGCCGCCCGCACGAAGCCATTCAATCCCCGTCGCCCCTGCGGATGAAACCGGCTCGCCGCCACTGCCCCGGCCGCCTCCGCCGCGCTCTGGATCTGCGGTACCAACACCCCGTCTGCCCCCGCGTCCAAGGCGCTCTGGATCAGTTCATTGCGCACCGCTGCCACCCGCACAATCGCTGGCACGCTAGCCGCCCGTAACAGGTTCGGCAACTGCGCCGACCCGATCGGCCCATGCTCGGTATCGATTACCACGAAATCCCATCCCGCCAAGCTCGCCATCTCGACGACATCGGCGCAAGGAATCTCGAGGAAGATGCCGGCCGGTATGCTCACTTCGCCTTCTTCGCGGGACGCTTGCGCGGAGCAAAGTGCCCCGCGATATGCCGCTGCAACTCCCGGTAAATCTGGTCCGCCGGCTTCGCCGCATCCACCGTGACAAACCCGTACCGCATCGACATTCGGTCCAGCGCCCGAATCACCCGCGCCTGATACCGAACGAAGCTTTCGTACATGTCCGGGCCGAACCGCATGTCCATGCCGCTCTCCCAGAAATCAAACTGCCCTCGACCCATCACGGTCCGCGAAATCAGGGTTGGAACCTCGGCCCGCAGGTAGTAAACCGCATGGGGAACCAAGGCAAACCCCGCCACTTTCTCGAGCCACAAACTGTCTTCCCCACGGGCAATCCCGCGCGCCATCAGCGAAAAAATGTAGCGATCCGTGATCACCACGAAGCCCGCCCGCAGCGCCGGAATAATTTCATTCTCCAGCCGATCGGCAAAATCCGTCGCGTAAAAGAGCGTCATTGTCACCGGCCCCAACGTGTGCCCTGCTTTCGCCTGCGCAATGCCTTTGCTCGCGAGGGCGCTGCGTCCCATGCCGGATTCCAACACCGCGTGCCCCTGCTGCTCCAACCACGCCTTCAATCGCGCCACCTGCGTGCTCCGGCCCACCGCGTCCGGCCCTTCCACTACGATCAATTTGCCCTGCAGTTCGCCGGCGTCCACTCCAGGCAGCGGCTCGCTATAGAACTGCAGAGGTTGCTTCGAAAGCATGCGCGGTCCCCTCCTGTTTCAAGATCTGCCCGCTCGCCACCGCATCGCCCAGCCGGTCCATCACGATCCGCCGCATCTGCGCCTGCTGCTCTTCAATGGACCCCGAAGCATCGATGATATGAAAGCCCATCTCCTCGGCCATGGCGTCGTATTGCTCCATAATCCGGCCTTGAAAAATGCGGAACGACTCCTCCTCGCGCTTGGCCAAGTTCAGATCCATCCCGGCCTCGTAGTATTTAATGGAATCCCGTCCACCCAGG
>JBKJLJ010000656.1:0-2822 GCA_046597015.1 Bryobacteraceae bacterium | reverse complement strand
TCGCTGCAAACCGAATTAGCCCTGGCTTTGCGTTGGGTACGTCCGTCACCTTGAACTCCTTTCGCTGGGTCTCCCACGAACTCGGCTTCGGTTATCAGCGCGGCAATCTGAAGCTCGAACTCGGCGGTGCCTCCAGCGTCGTCGAGCAAAAAACCGGCTACTTAACGCGGCAGTTCACCTCCAATACCCTCTTCCATCTTCGGCCTCGCGAGAGCCGCCTACGGCCCTTCTTTGCCATCGGCCCCGTTGTCCAACTCGTCCATCTCACGGATGCGCCCTTCACCAAAGCTCGCGGTCTCCTCCGCTACGGCTTAACCAATGTCGGTATCATCCGTTCGGCCTACAACTTCGACAACATCCCGCCTCTCCAAGGCGGAGGCATCTTCCAGTTGGGTCTCCAAATGGGCGGCGGAGTCCGCTATCGGCTCAATGAACACTGGACCATGCGCGTAGACTATCGCAACACCTGCACTCCGCCGCCGGACCTCCTCCGGAAATCCCTCGAGCCCCAAGTCCTCCCCGACCACATCCAACGAGGGCGTATTTCGCAGCAGCGCGTCAGCCTCGGCATGGCCTTCACCTTTTAGCCGCCTACCGGAGTACCACCGTCTCCCCATCCCCAAAATGACGCGGCATCTGCCCCGGAGCATGGACATGCGCCTGCGCCCGACCCACCACCGTCGCCGCCCCATCCGCGCTCAACAACACCGCCGTCGCCTCGTCAATCCCGAGCCCCACAATCTCCGGAACCCCAATCTTCTGCAGAAAAACGTCCAGCCGGCCCTCCCGCTGCCGCGCCGAAAAGTGGCCGTCCGTAATCAAATTCTCCAAATACCGAATCTTTAGAAAGTCCTTGCCCAGCGCAACCTTCTCACTATTCGGATTCGCCATCGCCTCCGCCGAAGTTACCGTATCAAACTCCGCCGAAAAGTAATACTGCCCCAAAACCGCCAACCCCGCACTCGTTCCCCCCACCGGATACCCCGCGTCGATCCGCTCTTGCACCGCCGCCGCCAGCGGCGTGTCTTTCCACAGTCGGATGTAATCCCACTGGTCGCCCCCCGCAAAGAAAATCGCCTCCGCATGCCGAATCTTGTCCACCACAAACGGATCCGCCGCCGCCTCGCGGCTCCGTACAATCAGGGTCGCCGCCGAATTCGCCGCTCCCAGTTTCAAAATGTACGGGTTATAAGCGTCGGTCCCCCGCGCTCGCAGCACCAGAACATCCCCATTCCCACTCCGATCAATCATCCAACGAAACGCCGCGTCGACGTCCTTGCCGCCCCCCATCAACACCGTCCCGCCCGTCCCCGTCGTCACCGCATCATCCCCGCTCCCCGCCCGCATGTACGAGTAAGGGTCTTCCGCCGCCATCAGCGGCAAAGCCAATAAAAAGAGTAGCTTCATCTTCGATTCCGTTGCAGTGCCATCCCCGCAAACCAGGATAAACTGATCGCCCCCGCGATCGCATAAAGCGGCAAATCAAAGGAATGGGTTCGTTCCGTAACCACCCCAATCACCCACATCACAATCGCCCCCGCCAGGCTCCCCGTCCCCCCCAACAACCCCATCGCCGTAGACACCGAATCCCGCGAAACCTCCTGCGTAAACGTCAAGTACATCGCCATCCACATCCCCAGTCCAAAGTTCGACACCGCCAGCAACCCAATCAACTGCGGCCGATCCGTCGCCCACGGCACCGCCGAAGCAAACGCCACCAGCACCGTCGCCACCGAAAACACCACCGTCCGCGACACCCGCAGGCAAGCCAGCCCAAACGCGATATACCCCAAGTCCAACGCCAGAAAAATCGCCGTCAAAATCCACTTCATCTCATCCGATCCCGGCGCCATCCCCCGCTGCTGATTGAAGTAAGTCGGCAGCCAATTCACGTTGAAATACAAAATCGGGTTCACCGTGCTCGTAATCACCGCCACGCACCAGAACGATTTCGACCGCAGAATCGCCCCGTAGCTCACCGCCGCGGAACCCATCGGCACCGCCGGCCAAATCGCCGCAAACTCCGGCCGCCGCGTCTACCAAATCCACACCAAAAACCAAACGATCCCCAGCACCCCCACCGCCACAAACCCCATCCGCCACCCCGCCGCCTGCGCCACCGTCAAAATCAGCAGCGGCGCAATCAAAGCCCCCACGCTCTGCCCGCTCGTGAAGATTCCGTTCCCCATCGGCCGCTCCCGCTCCGGCAGCGCCCGCGAGACTATCTTCAACGCCCCCGGCCAGTTCGGCGCCTCCGTTATCCCCAACAAAATCCGAAACACCGCCAAACTCGCAAACCCCGAAGTCAGCGCCGTCGTCAACCCAACCAGCGACCACAGCAGCACCGCCCCCCCATACGAAGTCCGCAAATTCCGCCGGTCGATCAGTCCGCCCACCACAAACTGCGAAAGCATATAAGCGTAGTAGAAAAACGAAAACAACAGCCCCAGTTTTTCGTTGTTCAGCCCCAACTCTTCCCGCATCAAAGGAGCCATCAAACTCAACGTCTGCCGATCCAAATAGTTGATCGTAGTACCCGCGAGTAGCAGCCCGCAAAGCACCCATCGGGAGGGAGAAGTCAGCATCAGCGCTATTCTACTCTGTGATGGTTGATTACGACGCAATTCTCTTTGACTTCGATGGCGTGCTCGCCGATTCCGAAGCGATCCACTACGCCTGCTGGGTCGAAATTCTCACCCCCCACGGCATCGATCTCACCTGGGACAACTACCAGGCCAACTGCATCGGCATCACCGACCGCGCCATGCTCGAAGTCCTCCGCCATCAAGTCAATCCCCCCTACGACATCGACCTCCTCTGGC
>JBKJLJ010000641.1:0-5394 GCA_046597015.1 Bryobacteraceae bacterium | reverse complement strand
CGAAAAGTTCTTTGCAGTCGCTAGCCTCTATAAGAAGCTGCAGCAGGGCTCGGAGAAAGTCGAACAGCTTGTCCCTCTCAAAGCCGCCGAACTCAAGGATCCCGCCACCCGCAAGGCGCGCCGGAAGATCATCATGAAGCTGGCTCGGACCAAAGTAGAAACTAGTTTGGCCATCCGCGCCATACAATTCTACCCGTCCAAATGGCGCCAGTTCGCTCAGGAAATCGATAAGACCGTCGACGAGATCACCCATCTCGACGCCGAACTCCATCGCCTCGAAGAGCGGAAAAATCCCCAGTATGGTAACCGGATCCGCGAACTGAAACGCGAAGTGAAAAAGCGGGAAGTCACCGCCGGCGCTTCGCTCACCGACCTTCGCCACACCACCACCGTCATCCGCCATGGTGAAATCGAAGCCGAACGTGCTAAGAAAGACCTCGTCGAAGCCAATCTTCGCCTTGTCGTTTCCGTCGCCAAAAAATACGTCAACCGTGGCCTTCACCTCCTGGATTTGATTCAGGAAGGCAACATTGGCCTCATGCGCGCCGCCGACAAGTTTGAATACCGCCGCGGATACAAGTTCTCTACCTACGCCACTTGGTGGATTCGCCAGGCCATCACCCGGGCCATCGCCGACCAGTCCCGCACCATCCGCATTCCGGTGCACATGAATGAGAGCATGAACAAATTCCTCCGCGCTACCCGCGAGTTGGAAAAAGAGCTCGGCCGTGCTCCTACAAATGAAGAAATCAGCCGGCGCATGGATATCCCGGTCGAGAAAGTCCAGAAGTTGAAAACCATCTCCCGCGATCCCGTCTCCCTTGAGACTCCGGTCGGTCGCGATGGTGAATCCGCCCTTGGCGATCTGATTGAAGACCGTTGGGTCGGCTCCCCCGTGGACGCCGTCATCGAAGCCAACGTCCGCGACGAAACCGCTAACATCCTCAAAACCCTCTCCCCGAAAGAGGAAAAGGTGATCCGTCTCCGCTTCGGCATCGGCTGCGAGCGCGAACACACCCTCGAAGAGATTGGTCAAGAGTTCGACGTAACCCGCGAACGCATCCGCCAAATCGAAGCCAAGGCGCTGCGCCAGCTTCGCTCCCCGGAACGCGCCCGTCATCTCCGCGCCCTTCTCGCCGCTCGGTAGTATCTTTCCCGCAAGCCCACAACCGCCGGGATTAAGACCCTCTTAATCCCGGCTTTTCGTTTTATGGTACCCACCCCCACTCTCCTCACCCACCTCGATTACACCCTCTGGGCTTCCTCTAAGCTCCTCGATGCGGCCACCCGCCTCACCCCTGACCAAATCTCCCTGGACCTCAAGGTCTCCCATACCTCGGTCCTCGCCACCCTCCAACATATCTACTACGCGGATAGAACTTGGCTGGCTCGGCTCACCGGCCGGCAGATTCCTTTCGCCGATCCCGACCCCGGCCCCTCCCTTGAGGACCTTAAAGAAGACTGGCCCCGCGCAATCGCCGGCCTCCGGGCTTACGTCGAATCCTCGACCGACCTCGACGCCGACCTCACCGCCACCCGGCTCAACGGGGCGACCTTCACTTGCGCCCGGTGGAAAATCATCCTTCACGTGGTCAACCACGCAACACTCCACCGCGGTCAAGTCATGGCCATGCTCCGTCAACTCGGCCAAGTCCCTCCCGCCACGGACCTGTTCTACTTCTACCTCCAGCAAAACGTATGAATCTTAATGAGCAACAGCTCTATGCGCTGATCGGCGAGGACGGCTTCGCCCGCCTCATCGCCGCGTTCTACGCCCAGATCCCCACTGACGACCTCCTCGGCCCAATGTACCCGGCCGACGACCTCCCCGGTGCCGAAATCCGTCTCCGTGATTTCCTCATTGGTCGCTTCGGCGGACCGCCGCGCTACATCGAACAGCGGGGCCACCCCGCCCTCCGGATGCGACACGCCCCGTTCGCCGTCACCCCCGCCGCCCGGGACCGCTGGCTCGTCCTCATGCAGAATGCCTTCATCGTCGCCCAACTCCCCGCCGAAGCCGAGGCCATCCTCCGCCCCTTCTTCCTCCAGGTCGCTAACCACATGATCAACCAACCACAATGAATAGCCAATCCGACCCCCGCTACCCCATCGGCCAATTCACTTGGCCTGAAGCCGTCTCGCCCGCCGATCGTCGAAAACTCATTAACGCGATCGCGGGAACCCCCGAGCTCCTCCGCGCGGCCGTCGAAGGCCTCACCCCTTCTCAACTCGAAACCCCTTACCGGCCCGGCGGCTGGACGATTCGCCAAACCGTCCATCACGTGGCCGACAGCCACATGAACGCCTACCTCCGCTTCCGCTTTGCACTCACCGAAGACGCCCCGGTCATCAAGCCCTACGCCGAGGAACTTTGGGCTGAACTCTCTGACGCCGCCACCGCCGAAGTCGACATCTCGCTCCTGCTCCTGACCGCACTTCATATGCGTTGGGTCCTTCTCCTCGAGTCGCTCACCGAAGCGCAGTGGCAACGCACATTCGTCCACCCGGTCCTCGGCCCCCGCCGCCTCGAAGAAACGCTAGCACTCTACGCGTGGCACGGAACCCATCACATCGCCCATATCACCAACGCTCCGCTCTAAAGTTTCACGTGCGGCGTACAGACCGGCCATGGCGCAAACGAAATTACCTTCGTCTGCCGATCCACATACAGTAGAGTCTCTTTCCCCTGCACAGTTAGAAACTGTATAATTCCGCCGTCGCAACTCTTCACCTTAACCCGTGTCACCGGGCCCACCGTCGGACCCCAATCCTCGACGAACCGCGTGTAGCCGTAATCGCGGCAAGGGGTCGCCTCCGTGCAGCCCCACAAAGCATGCGCCGCCTTATAGTCTTTTTGCTCCAGCAAGGCTACGAAATCCCGGACCCGGGACTCTTCCGGGTAGTTCCGTAAAAAGAACCAACCTACCCCGCTGACGAGCGCCAACCCCAGAGCCCAATAAACGAGTCTCTTGATTAGCCGACCCCGCTTGGCATCCTTGACACCATAAGTATCGAGATAACTGCCCATCGGATCCCCCTCGGCTAACCCAAAAAAACTACTTAACCGGGTAAGCCTTGTCGTATTCCACAGTTGCCGTCTTCGTGATTTCGAGCGCCGGCTTGAAGAATACCGCGTTCGTCACGTCGATCACAACGTCATAACCACCGGCCTCGGACACTTTCTTCACCACGTCTTCCATTCGCTTGGCGCTACGGCCCAGCACGTCTTGCCGTTCCCGATCCACATCGCCCTGCAAGTCTTCCGTCATCCGCTGCAGTTCCCGTTGCCGCCGTTGACCCTTAATCGTCAACTCCTGCTCGGCCGCCGGCGTCAGTTTGCCCGCCATCGTCTGCAACTGCGTTTGAATCGTCTGCAGCTCTTTTTGGATCGCTTCCATCTGATCCTGCCGCGGCTTAAACTTTGCTTCCAAGTCCTTCTGGGCTTTAGTCAGCTCAGCCGTATCCAACACTGCTTTCTGCAGGTTAATGATGGCCACTTTCATCTGTGCCGAAGCAATCGAAGCACCGGCAAGCAACACGGCCGGTAACACCAGTGAACGAATCGCGCGAAACACTACCATAAATCTTAATCGAACTCCCTATAGGAACTATCTGTTAGCCTACCACAGCCAACCATTTCAATACGTTAAACACTCATCCAGCACGCGCCCCATGCTTCCGCTCGGCACTGCCACATCCAGCAGCGTCGCCAGCGTGGGAGCAATATCATTCACTGCGGCCGCCCGGTGATAACGGCCCGGTTTCACCCCGGCCCCCATCAAAATTACCGGTACCTGTGCATCGTAGTGAAACGGAGCCCCGTGCGTCGTGCCCTTCGGCGCATACATGTAGTAAGGTTCGGTAATCACCACTAGATCCGGACCCCGTCCCGCGTAGTAGCCATTCTGAACCCGCCGAGCCACGAAATCCGAAATGGGTATCCCTGCAATCATCTGATCCTTGGTGTAGACGCGCGCGATGTGCGGCAGGTTCCGCACCGTATCGGCCGCCACCTTTCTCACTTCCGCCGGATCCAACTTCCGCGTCGCAATCAAGTCGTAGTTCAAATAGGGCACGTACTGCGACTTCTCATTGGCCAACCACTTTCCCGCCCCATACTTCGTCGTCAAAGCCGCTTCAATCGCCGCGCCAATCTCTTTATCTTTCAACCGCCCGCCAGGCATCTTCCGCGCCGTGTTCACTTCCGGCACCGGGGCCACCCCGTGGTCGGCCGTGAACACTACCAGCACGTTCTTCATTCCAATCTTCCGGTCGACAAACGCGAAAAACTTCGCCAGCATCTTATCTGTCCGCACGCTTATGTCATGCGCATGCGGCGAATCCGGTCCTTCGGCGTGGCCCACGTAGTCGTTGCACGAAAAACTGACCGCAAGTACGTCCACTCCGGCGTGCGTCCCTAACTTCTCGTTCTCAATCGCCTGCTCGGCGAACTCTTCCAATAGATCATTCCCGAACGGGCTAGCCTCCATGTTCGAATAGAACATGGTGTCCGCCTTCGCCGGCATCTTCTTCAACAGCACGTCCCCGGCCTTCCATTCCACGCCTAAATACCGCTCCCCCACCTTCTTGCCGTTGAACCCATCCACCCAGGCCGGCAAACTTTTCTGATACCAGGTACTCGATACGAAATTCCCCGTTTCGTTGTCGAACCAATACGCCGCGTCGGCCATTCGACCAGCCGGCAAAATCGCGCTCCGGTCTTTGAACGAAATGCCGATCGTCCGGCTCTCGCCCTTCGCTGCCATCTTAATCTCATCGCCCAAGGTTGAAACCAGCATCCGATGCGGCGAGGAAGCCTGCCGCTCGGGCGCCCCTAACGTTTGCAGGCGGGGGTCCGACACGCTCGTCACTTCTTTCCCGGTCGCCCGGTCCCACCAGTCGTTCCCCACAATCCCAGACAGGGCCGGACTCGCCCCGCTCAATATGGTCGAATGGCCCACCGCCGTCACCGTCGGCGTATGCTCGTAAAAAGCGTTCGTAAAGACGGCGCCCTGCGTCAATAGGCGCGCCAACCCACCCGAATACTCCCCCCGGAACCGCGTCAAATAGTCATAGCGAAACTGGTCTACCGTTATCGCCAGCAGCAGTTTATGCTTCGGCCGCGCTGCAGCCACGGGTGCCTGTCCAAACGCCCCGGCGGCCAGCGCCCCCGCCATCATCACGAGCTTTCTACGTTGCATTAGTCGACCAAAACCGCGCCGCTGCCTTGAATCTGATAAATCGTCACCCCACCCTTCACCGAATCGGGGTTAAATTTCCGATGCTGCTCGTCCGCCTCATGCTTGGCTCGGGCCACCGCCTGCTCTTTCGTTAAGACCATCTTCTTTAGAGTCCCTTCGGCAATCGCCACCCGGCCCACCGAATTCTTCGGGA
>JBKJLJ010000576.1:0-4391 GCA_046597015.1 Bryobacteraceae bacterium | reverse complement strand
TGAAGTTGTACCCGGGGTGAAGGATTCGTTGAGCATTGGCGTATGGATGTTGCAGCCGGGTGAAGACAAGATCGTGGCGCGACGGATTCGCGAAGTCTTGAAAGGTTCCTAGCACTTACGGCGGACGGCAGTGGCCTAGGCGAAGGCCAGACGGACCTTTTGCAAGAAGGCGGTCACGATGGTGACGGGGTCGCCTTCACCGAGGGCTTCAATGGGGGTGAAGCCCCGATAGCCGACCTTGTCGATGATTTTGCGAATGCGGGGGAGGTCAATTTCGACCTTCTTCGGCCCGTACCAAACGTGTTCCTTGATCTGCCAGTTGCTTGCGTAGGGCAGGAGCTTTTCGATTTCGGCGTAGGGGTCGCCCTGGCGCAGGCTACCGACGTCGAGGATGACGGAGAACCAATCGGACTTGACCAAGTTCACAACCCGGATGGTTTCGTCGGCGGTCTTGAGGTAGTCATCGTGGTGCTGGAGGCCGATGAGGACGCCTCGTTTGGCCCCATATTCGGCACACTCCTGGAAGGCGGGGACCATCCAGGCGAGGACTTGATCGAAGGTATAGCCTTTGGGAAGTTCCTTGCCGGCGAAGACGCGAACCATGTCCGAGCCGAGTTTGGCGGCCACGTCGACCCAGTCCTTGACGAGTTGGATGTGACCGCGGCGGCTGGAGGCGTCGGTGAGGGCGAAATCGTTGCGGACGCCGGTGCCGGTTATGGTAACTCCGTTCAAGAAGGCGGCGCGTTTGACGGCGTAGATGAATTCGTCGGAGGGGACGTTGGGATAGCCGGGGAAGTAGTAGCCGGTGAGATCGACGCCGTCGAGTTGCTGCTGGGCGCAGTAGTCAATGACATCGGGGATGGTCATCTTGCCGGCGAGGAGCGGTTTATTGAAGGAATAGGCGTTGAGGCCGATCTTGATGCGGGAGCCGGCGCGGCGCTTGACTTCGCCTCCGGTGGCGGCATGAGCGGCGGCAGCGGCGGCGAGGCCGCCCGTGAGGAGATGGCGACGAGCAATCATAGGAGGATCTCTTTGAGGACGCGGGCGGGGGTGACGCCGACGAGCGATTCGTTGCGGCCCTCGTAAAAGAACGTATTCTTCTGGTGGTCGAGGCCGAGGAGATGCTGGATGGTGGCGTGGATATCGGCGTGGCCGACGCGAAATTCGGGTACGGCGGCGTAGCCAAGTTCGTCGGTTTGGCCGAAGTCGAAGCCCTGCTTGACGCCGGCCCCGGCCATCCACATGTTGAAGCCGTAGGGATTGTGGTCGCGGCCGGGCGTGGAGGTCCTGGCTTCAATGGTAGGCAGGCGACCGAACTCGCCGGACCAGACGACGAGGGTATCAGCGAGGAGGCCGCGTTGATCGAGGTCCGTGAGGAGGGCGGACATGCCGCGGTCGATGTGATGGCAGAGGTTGGGGAGTTGACCGGCGATATTGCTGTGGGTATCCCAGTTCCCTGCCCCGCCGGCATAGAGTTGCACGAAGCGGACCCCGCTTTCGACGAGACGCCGGGCCATGAGGCAGAGTTTGCCGAAGGGGCCGGAGCCGGCCTCTTCGAGGCCATATAGGTCACGAGTCGCTGGGGTTTCGGCGGAGAGGTCAGCGACGCGCAGGGCTTCGAGTTGCATGCGCGCGGCGAGTTCGTAGTTGGCGATGCGGGCTTCCAGATCCTGGTCGAGCGGGTGGCCGCCCTTCTGCTCGCGGTTGAGTTGGTTGACGACGGATAGGAGGCGTTGCTGCTGATCGCTAGACATGTCGTCGGGGCGTTTGATGTCGTAGATGGGGGACTTTGGATCGGCGCGCATCGCGGTGCCGGTGAAGACCGGGGGCAGCCAGGCGGAGGAGTGGGCGCGGGAACCGATGCTGGCGCCTTCGCCGAGCGCGACGAAGCCGGGCAGGTTTTGATTTTCGGTCCCGAGGGCGTAGTTCACCCAGGAGCCGAGGGTGGGGAAACCGGTGAAGCCACGGCCGGTGACGAAGGTGAACTGGGCGGTGGAGTGGTCGATGCGGTCGGTCTGCATGGAGCGGACAAAGCTGACCTTGTCGACGACCTTTTGGAAGTGGGGGAGTAGGTTCGAAATCTCCCGGCCGCTGCGACCGGAGCGGGTGAACTCCCAGGGGCTAGCCATAACCTCCTGCGAACCGTTCAGAGCGCGGCCTTTGATTTCAAAGGGCGCGGGCTGGCCGTTGTACTTGCGCAGGAGCGGCTTGGGATCGAACAGGTCGATGGTGCTGGGGCCACCGCCGACGTAGATGAAGATGACGTTCTTGGCCTTGGCCGGGAAATGGGGCTGGCGGGGCCGGAGCGAGTAGGAGGGCGTCTCGGCCGCACGGGCGACCATGGACGTCAGCGCGAGTCCACCGAAGCCGAGAGCGGCTTCCTGGAGGGCTTGGCGGCGGGATAGGAATGGCTTCATGGGGCTACCTAGTAACTGTAAAGGAAATCGTTGGCGCCGAGAAGGGCTTGCAGAAACAAGCGCAGACCTTCTTGGGGGTTGGGTTCAGCGGCGATCGCGAGTTGGCCGATAGCGAGTTCGCGAGGAGTGGGCGGGCGGGAGTAAGCCGCGACGAAAGCCCGGCGGAGGGCTTCGGCGGGGTCGCCTTTGCTCTGCTCCCAGACCTGGGTGGCAAAGGCTTGGCTCGTGCGACGGATGAAGGGCCCGTTGAGCATGGCCAGGGACTGCGAGGGCAGGGCGGAGCGGAAGCGCTGGGTTTGGTTATCGGCGGTCATGGTGGGTGCGTCGAAGGCGTGGAGGAACGCGACGGGCCGGGTGCGCGACTGCATGAGATAGAGGCTGCGTCGATTGGGGTTGCCCTTCGATTCGTCTTCGAGCCACTGGCCGTCGGGGCCGCGTTTGATGGCTTGCTGGCGGCCGTACATTTGGCCTTGCAAAAGGCCGCTGACCTGGAGGGCTGAATCGCGGATGGTTTCGGCTTCCAGCCGGATGGGTGGCTTGCGCCAGAGTAGCTTGGAGGAGGGATCGGCGGCGAGATAGGCGGGGATCTCGGCGGAGGACTGGCGATAGACCCTCGAGAGGACGATCTGGCGGGTGAGGCGTTTGAGGTCCCAGCCACTCTCCTGGAACGTGACGGCGAGATGGTCGAGAAGTTCGGGGTGGGAGGGGAGATCCCCTTGCGTGCCGAAGTCATCGACCGACTTCACGATGCCTTCGCCAAAGTGGAACTGCCAAACGCGGTTGACGAAGACACGGGCGACGAGGGGATTTTCGCGGGAGACGAGCCAGTTGGCGAGGGTGAGCCGGCGACCGGTGTGGTGCCAATCGGGGTGGGCCTGAGGGTCGGGGAATTGAAAGGGCTTGGTGGGGTGATCGAGGACGGCGGGAAGGCCGGGCTGGACTTCGGCGCCGGGGGCGAGATAGTTGCCGCGTTGGAGAATGTAAGTGGGAGAGGGCGTCTTCGAAACGTCCCAGGCGGCTTCGATGAAGTTCGGGTCGATGTCGGATTGCTTCTTTCGACGGCTGGCGCGTTTGACGGCGATATCGGCTTTCCACTGGGCGAACTCGGGGTAGCGGGCGTCAATCTCTTTGTCGGTGATGAAGTCGCGGGTGACGTTGCGGTCGACTTCGAGATCGGGGTCGTCCTCGATGATTTTGCGCAGGGCGGCACGGCGTTCGGTCGTGAGGTCATGGCCGGCTTTGAGTTCAGCGCGGAAGCGTTGGTAGGTTGCTTCGAGGAGATCGTCGAGGTGGCGGAGGGTTTTGGCGTCACTGCTGGTGGCGTCTTTGATCCAGGCTTCGCGTTTGGCTGGTTCGATGTCGAGCACCATACGGCTGGGCCAGGGGCCGAAGCCGAGGTTGGCGGCGAGCCAGTTTTCGGGGTCCCAGACGGCTTGATAGACGGCGGTGAGCTTATAGTAGTCCTTCTGCAGGAGGGGGTCGAACTTGTGATCGTGGCAGCGGGCGCAGCCGATGGAGAGGCCGAGGACGGAGGAGAGGCTGGTCTCCATGGCCTTCTGGAGGGCGTCGAAGTACTTGTCCACTTCGTAGATGGTTTGGTTGTCGGTGATGTCGGCGGTGGTGCGGAGGAAGCCGGTGGCGGTGATGGCTTCGACCTGATCGGGGGTGGGCGTAGAGCCGGGCTTGTAGTTGACGAGTTGGTCGCCGGCGATCTGTTCGAGGAGGAAGCGGTTGATGGGTTTGTTTTTGTTGAACGCCTGGATGACGTAATCGCGGTATTTCCAGGAGACTTCGCGCTCGGAATCACCGGCGTCGCCGCGGGTGTCGGAGTAGCCGGCGATGTCGAGCCAGTGGCGGCCCCAGTGCTCGCCGTATTTGGGGGAAGCGAGGAGGCGGTCGATTAGTTTTTCGTAGGCGTCGGGAGCGCGGTCGTCGAGGAAGGCTTTGGCTTCGGCGGCGGTGGGCGGGAGGCCG